>JAAYDE010000042.1 GCA_012729375.1 Deltaproteobacteria bacterium
GGCATGGAAAATGCTCTTCAAGATCTGATGTTTATTCTCTCCTTTGACTCCCATAAAATAAAGGAACCGTTCATGGCCAAGATTGATGCCCTTTTCAAAATGATGAAAGAAAAAGGGGGCTCGGACCTCCATCTTTCCCCCGGCAATCCGCCGATGTTGCGCCAGGCCGGAGATCTGACGCCGCTGATTGCCCAGAAAATCACCCATGAACAATGCAGGGGACTGGTCAATGAGATCATGACCGAGGCGCAAAGGAAGACCTTCGAGGAGAAACTGGACATTGACTTTGCCTATGAAGTAAAGGAGTTGAATTCCCGTTTCCGGGCCAACATCTTCAACGGCCGTTACGGTGTCAGCGCCGTTTTCCGCCTGATTCCCACCCAGATCCTGACAGCGGAGCAGTTGGGCCTGCCCGATACGGTAATCAAATTCACTCAATTCAAAAGAGGACTGGTGCTGGTCACCGGGCCGACGGGAAGCGGCAAGTCGACAACCCTGGCGGCGATGATCGATCACATCAACAAGATCCGGCACGACCACATTCTGACCGTCGAAGATCCGGTGGAATTCGTCCACGAGAGCCAGAAGAGTCTGGTCAATCAACGGGAGGTGGGGCGCCACACCCGCTCCTTCGCGGCGGCGTTGAGAGCGGCCCTGCGGGAAGATCCCGACATCATCCTGGTCGGCGAACTGCGCGATCTGGAAACCATCGAACTGGCCATCACCGCGGCGGAAACGGGCCATCTCGTTTTCGGCACCCTGCACACCAACAGCGCCTCCAAAACCGTCGACCGCATCATCAATGTCTTTCCCACCAACCAGCAGGAGCAGATCCGCACCATGCTGGGGGAATCCCTAAAAGGGGTGATCGCCCAGGTTCTGCTGAAGACGGTGGACGGAAAAAGGTGCGCCGCCCTGGAGATTCTCGCCGTCAATTCGGCCGTGGCCAATCTCATCCGCGAGGGGAAAACGTTTCAGATCCCCTCCATTATCCAGACCGGCCGCGGCGAGGGAATGCAATTGATGGATCAGGCCCTCCAGGAGTTGGTCAAGGCCAAGCGGGTGACCGTCGAGGAGGCACGCCGCTTTGCCGTCAACAAGAATCTTTTTCCGGTTTGATGAAAGGGGGGATTTCAAAAAATGGAAGGGCAAAAAATTCCCAAACAATCGCGGACGGTGACTTTTATTCTCGCCGACGGCAGCCGTATCATGGGCGATGTGTTTCTGCATCTTTTCACCTTCCGCCATGACAGCTCCCAGCGCCTGGACGAGTTGCTGAACGATGACAGCAACCGTTTCATCCCGGTGAGGAGACTCTCCGACGGCTCGGTGATCCTTCTCAATCTGCACCATGTGGTTCTTGTCGAGGCGCAACGGCAGGCCGGATGCGACGAGCCGCTGGCGCTCCTCGGCCATTGGCGGACCATTTCCGTCAAGGCCCTCGGCCAGGAAATGATCCGCGGGGAGATCCTCATCGACCTGCCCAGCGAACAGGGACGGGCGCAGGATTTCTTCAATCAGTCGGTAAACTTTTCGGCTCTTTTTGTGGAGGAGCGGGTCCTTTATCTCAACCACAACTACATTCTTTACGTCATCGATTGATGCCGCCGGGATTCAGTTCTCCGGTTAGCCTTTTCCGCAACTCCCGGTTACAATGGTTTTGTTATCCTTTTGATATCTTTTTGCGGGAACCAAGCCCGTTTCCACTGTTTTGAGGGAGTTGGTCATGGACCGGAACGACAACGAAAAACGATTGAAAAGCCTATGCCATCACCAACTATTCGGGGTGCTGGCTACAGATGGCGGTGACGGACCCTATACCAGCCTGGTCGCTTTCGCGGCCGGCAGGGATTTGCACCGCCTCTTTTTTCTGACCAGCCGCTCGAGCCGCAAATTTCGCAACATCAGCCTGAATCCGGAGGTTTCCCTGCTTATCGACAACCGTTCCAATCTGCCCGCCGACTTTGCCGAGGCAACCGCGGTGACCGCCGTCGGGCGCGCCTTGGAGCGGCGGGGGAATGGACGGCATGCCGCTTTGAAGCTTTTTCTCGCCAGGCATCCGCACCTGAACTCCTTCGCTTCCTCCCCGTCCTGCGCCTTGATGGAGGTGGTCGTCAGCCGCTATGTCCTGGTCAGTAACTTCGAGGAAGTGGCCGAGTTCGCCATTAATGGGGCCGGGTGACAGGATTGGACGGACACGTCTAGGGCTGAAGGGTGCGCCGCAGTCGGGCGGGGTCATATCCCTGAGCGCTGATCCCTGTCAGCAGGCGGCGGTAGACCCCGTCATCGAGACTGGGTTTGCGGCTGAGGATCCACAGGTACTTGCGGCTGGGGTGGCCGACCACGGCCCATTGGTAGTCGGTATCGAGGGCGATGATACAGTAATCGCCCCAGAACGGCCAGAAAAAGGAAACCTCAAGACGGGAATTGGCCGGCGGGTTGACGATACGGGCCTTGCCGGTGGCCGACTGGAGCGGGCCGTCGAGACTTTCCTTGCGGCAGCGGTTGACGACCTGGATCAGGCCGTCGGAGCGAAGTGCATATTCCGCCTCGGTGGCCACACATCCTTTCTGGAATCGGGCCGGGTAGCTGGCGATTTCGTACCAGGTGCCGACATACCGCGTCAGGTCGACCTGATCCACGGTGGCCAGAGGCGGCAACCCTTTTCCCGCGGGAGAACATCCCCAGAGAATCATCAGAAAACCGCACAAGGCCGGCAAACATTCTTTTGGAAAAAAAGAGCGATTCATTTTCCCCCCTTGGAATGGGCCATAATTCCTTTTGTAGCACTTTTTTCCCAGGACGGACCCGGATCGAAGCCGGTTTTTCCCGTTTCAGATTTTATCCATTCCGCCCTGGAAGGATAGAGCAGGAGTGAAGGCAAACAGGCGCCGAGATTGAGCGGAAAATCATGAATCTCAAGGACGACCGCAATTTGGTGGCGCTCCGCTTCCCCGATGAGGAAGGCGAATCGCGCCTTCGCCCAGGAGTGTTGTCGGCTCAGCGTCTCCGTAAGTGGCAACTGGTGCTGGAGTCAAGAAGTATCCCCTATCAGGCGCAGCGGGCGGTCAGGGGCTGGCGTCTTTTCGTCCCCGCCGAATTCCAGGCTGCCGCTCAGCGTGAAATCGTCCTGTTCGAAAAAGAAAACCGCCACTGGCCGCCGGTTAGCGGGCGGCTATCCCTGGCCGACAACATTCTGCCGACCCTTTCGATACTGGGCCTGCTGGCTGTTTTCCACAATCTTGTTCATGTTGGCCCTGATTGGTTCGGTCTGCCGGCCGTGGACTGGCTGGAACGGGGCAACGCCCATGCCGGCAGGATCCTGGGCGGAGAATGGTGGCGCACCGTTACTTCTCTGACCCTGCATGGGGACGGACTCCACCTGTTGAGCAACATCGTCATCGGCGGGTTTTTCGCCGTCATGCTCTGCCGCCTGCTGGGAGGCGGACTCGGCTGGAGCATGACCCTTCTCGCGGGAATTGTCGGCAACCTCGGCAACGCCTGGATGCAGGCCGCCGACCATCGCGCCGTGGGATCCTCCACCGCCCTGTTCGGGGTCGTTGGTCTTTTGGCCTCCTTCGCTTTGGTCAACAGGCCGGTATTGTTGCGGCGCCGCTGGTCTCTGCCCGTGGCCGGGGCTCTGGCCCTGCTCGCCCTGCTCGGTGCCCACGGCGAGCGGGTCGATATCGGCGCCCACCTGTGGGGTTTCGGCGCCGGCTTATTCCTGGGGTTCGCTCCCGGCTGGTGGGTCAAAAAACACGGCCGTCCTTCGATCCTTGTCAACAGCCTTCTGGCAATGGCCACCGCGGCACTGGTGTTTCTGGCCTGGCGGGCCGCCCTGACGGCGTGAAAAAACAAACTTTCCGCCTAACCTCTGTAGACTGCGGTTTTCCAAGTCTGTTTCCCTGAAAGACGCTGGCCGCCCGATGCCGCCGTCAAGCATGGTTGCGCAGCTGCAACTCGGCGGGGTGGGGCTGCAGGTAATGTTGGCGGCCGAGGTAGGGTTCACGGTATTTGCGGACATAATGGTTGAACAGGGTGACCGGCACGATCAGCGGCACATTGCCCTGGCGGTAGCCCTCGATCAGTTCCAGGGCTTCCTGTTTTTCGTCGGCGCTCAGCTGCTTCTTGAAGTAGCCGAGAATGTGTTGCAGGACGTTGACCTGTTTGGCTTTCGTGGCGTGCAGGCGCATGGTTTTCATCAGCAGGGCCTGGTATTCTCCGGGCAGGTTTTCGGGTTCTTCCGTTTTTGCTTTGGCTACCAGTTTGCCCATTTGGCGGTAGAGTTCCGGGCTGTGGCTGAGCAGGAGCAATTTATGGCGGGTGTGGAAATCGACCAGGCTGCCGATGCCGGTTCCGCTTTTCAGCAGGTCGCGCCAGCGTTTGAAAACGAAGACGCATTCAATGAAATTCTCCCGCAGGTTCGGGTCGTTGAGGCGTCCGTCTTCTTCCACCGGCAGCTGCGGGTAGTGATTCATGAAGATGCCGGCGAAAACACCCACACCCTTTTTGGCGGGGATGCCGTTGCCGTCGTAGAGCTTGACCCGCTCCATGCCGCTGGAGGGGGATTTGGCCTTGAAGATGAAGCCGCAGAGATCCTCCTGATCCAAATCCCGCACCCGTTTTTCGGCCCAGCGGCGCATGCGCTCGGTGACATCTTCCCCGGAGCGGGAAAAAACGAGACGGATGCCGTTTTCCTTTTCCACCAGGCGCAAGGTTTCGCGGGGAATGGGCAGGCCCATTTCCACCTCCGGGCAGACCGGCACGTAATCGAACCATTTTCCCAGGGTGTCGCGAAGGTAGTGGTCGAGCTGGTGACCGCCGTCGTAGCGGACATTCATCCCCAGCA
The DNA here is from genome assembly GCA_012729375.1 of Deltaproteobacteria bacterium. GTDB lineage: Bacteria > Desulfobacterota > Desulfuromonadia > Desulfuromonadales > JAAYDE01 > JAAYDE01. Next base: position 4,850 of record JAAYDE010000042.1, read on the forward strand.
GGCAGCTGCTGATGCCGATGCGGATCTTGCCGTTGGCCATGGGTTGTTTCATCCCTTCCTGTTGAGTTCGTTCCCGCGGAGAGATCTTCCCTTGGGCGGTGGCTGAAAAAAACCTTCTCAGCTGGTTAAGCTTAGCATACGCAGGGGAAAAAGGAGCGGGATTGGAGAAGGGGAATCCGCAGGGTGGATGAGGATTTTTTGTGTGAAAGTATTCGCTGTCGGGGTACTTTAAAGGCCGATTTTTTGCATTGTCTTAAAACAGGACAGAAAATTTCATGAAAATACTCATCAAACATTTGTGGATCGCGGTCGCCCTGATCCTGGGGGCCTCGGCCGTTCTGCTTCTTTCGGATCTGGGAGGACGACAACCCGTCACCAGAACCTCCAATCCTGCCGAGCCTCCGCCCGGTCGGCGACATGCCGGAACCCGGTCACTGCACGTAAAACCCCAGCGCACCGTCGCCCTTTCCTATTTCGTGCCGGCCGAGGTTTTCGATCAGGCCATCGCCGGGGTCCGGGACGGTCTGGCGGCGGCAGGCTATGTGGAAGGCCGCAATCTCACACTTATTACCGCCCACGCCAACGCCGACATGGGAATGCTGACCCAGATGACGCAGAGCCTGGCCCAGCAGCGCCCCGACCTTTTCATCCCCTTGTCGACCCCCTGCCTGGGGAGCGCGTTGAATCTGGTCACAGAGACGCCCATCGTCTTCGGGCTGGTCTCTTCTCCTCTCGGAGTGAAGGCTGGAACCTCCTTTTCCGACCATCTGCCCTATGTCACCGGCGCGGTTTTCACCCTGCCGACGCGGGATCTGTTCGAGTGGGCGCGGACCCTTTTCCCCAAAGCGGTGCGGATCGGCACCCTGTATAATCCCTCTGAAGCCAATTCCCTGGACGAGGTGAAGAAGCTGCAGGCCCTGTTTCCGGAGCTTGGCTTTGAGTTGATCGCGGCCACGGTGACCAACAGCAACGAGATCCAGCAGGCGGCGCAGTTGCTGGTGCAGCGCCGGATCGACCTCTTTTTCGCCATGGCGGACAACACCAGCGTCAACGGTTTGAGCGCCATTCTCAGGATGTGCCGGGACAACGGCATTCCGGTGCTGGCCGACGACGGCAGCCTCATGGGCGGCGGCGCCCTTCTCTCCTGCGGGCCGAGTCCCTATGAAGAAGGTCGCCATACGGCGCGAATGGCCGCCCGGGTGCTGGACGGCGAATCACCGAGGGCCATTCCCTTCGAGGCGAGTACCGGCACCTCGTTGCAGGTCGATTTCGCGGCGGCGGAGCGGCTCGGCGTAACGATCCCTGTAGAGATGAAAAAACGCCTCGATTTTATTTACCACCTCTCGAACCTGCATGGTCGTCCCGCCCGGGTGGCCATGATCAATCTGGTCGAGAATCCTGTTCAGGACGCTGCCGTCGCCGGTTTTAGAAGCGGACTGGAGGATCAGGGCCTGGCGCCTGGGAAGGATTTCCTCATCGATTATTACTCCGCCCAGGGGAATTTGGCGCTTCTTCCGCAAATCTTCGATGCTGCTCTGCGTCAAAACCCCGATCTCGTCGTTTCCCTCACCACGCCGGCCCTGGCCACCGGAGCCGGCAGGGTAAAGGGAATCCCCTATCTTTTCTATGTGGCCTCCGATCCACAGAAAATCGGCCTGTTTCCCCAGGGCCGGCCTGCGCACATCACCGGAGTCCATGACGATCCGGCCTTGGACCGGCTGCTGGATATGGCCCAAACCCACAACCCCGCCCTCACCTCGGTGGGCATCGTTTACGATCCCAGCCAACAACAGTCCCGCCTTGCCGTGTCGAAACTGCGTCGGGCAGGAAAGGAAAAGAGGATTTCGGTTCTGGAGGCGACCGCCTCGACACTGACGGAACTGCCTCTGGCTGCCCGTTCCCTGCTGGAACGGGGCGTCGATGCCTTTATTCTGTCCACCGACAACCTGGCCAACACCGGTTTCGGCTCCATCAGGGCCGTAGCAGAAGCCAAGGACATCCCCATTTTCGTCACCGACATGAATCTGATCGACGAGGGGGCGGCGGGGGGCATCGGTGACGATTACACCGACTGGGGGCGGCAGGCGGCCGCTATGGCGGTAAAGATTCTCGCCGGGGTGCCGGTGGCGGAGATTCCCGTACAGTCGACCGCCAATACCACCGTTGTCCAGCCTGCGCCGCGGCGGGAAAGGCAAGGGGAAAAATCACCCCGCAAGCTTTTCGAGTTGCGGCTGGTGAAGTACAACGAAACCCCATTCACCGAAGATTGTTCCCGGGGTCTCCTCGACGGCCTGGCCCGGGGCGGTTTGGAAAGAGGGAGGGATTACAATCTGCGGATTTTGAACGCCCAGGGGGATATGGCCACCCTCTCCAGTATCATGACGGGAGTGAAGGCGGACCGGGTCGATCTGCTCATGGTGGTGGCCACCCCTCCCTTGCAGGCCGCTCTGCGTCTGGCCGGCGCCGACACTCGAATCGTCTTCACCGGGGTCGGCGACGCGGTCAAGGCCGGTGCCGGCAAAAGTGAAACCGACCATCTGCCCCATGTCACCGGCATCACCACCCGCTCTCCCTTCGGCGAAATGGCCCGGCTGATCCGAGAGACCATGCCCCGCGCCAAAGCCGTCGGCACCCTGTTCACCCCGGCCGAGATCAACAGCGAAATCTATCGGGAGCTTTTTGAAAAGGCCCTGGCGGAATACGGCATAAAGCTGGTTTCGGTTCCGCTCACTTCGTCGGCCGACATCGCCCAGGCGGCGGCGGCCCTGTGTCAGAAGGACATCGAAGCCATCGCCCAGATCGTCGACAACACGACGCGTCCCGGTTTCGCCCAAATCGCCCGGCAGGGGGAGGTCCATCAACTCCCGGTCTTTGTCTTTGAAAGTTCCCAAATGAAGAGCGGAGCGGTTCTCTGTGTCGCCAGCGACTACTATGAAGCTGGCGTGGAGGCGGGGGAGAAGGCCGTGGCGGTTTTGCGAGGCGCCGCTCCGGGGAGCATCCCCTTCAGCAATGTCCGCTCTCAAAAACTGCTGGTGGATGTTGAAAAGGCCCGTCGGTTCGGGCTCGTGCTTGCCCCCGAATTTCTAGGCCGGGCCGAAAAAAGGTGAGTCTGCAACGATGGCGGCGACCATTTGCCGTTTTCGCGCTTTGAACGGAAGGTTTTTGCGCCAAAGAGGCAAACGCTTTTCAGGTCCAGGGACGCCTTAACCCCTCCATGGGGTTCGAACGTCGCATCCATGCAAAGGAATGACAGATCATGAAACGGATCCTAACCGGGATTTTCTTCTTTCTCCTGTCGGCGGCGGGATCCGCCGCCGCTGAACCGGTGCGGCTGGTTCTGCAGTGGCAGCACCAGTCCCAGTTCGCGGGCTATTACATGGCCTTGGAGAAGGGGTTCTACCGCGCGGAAAACCTCGACGTGACCCTGATTCCCGGCGGCGCCCATGTCGATCCGCTGCGGATGATCCGTGACGGTCAGGCCGATTTCTGTACGACCATGCTCTCCTCCGTTCTCGGTCGCCACGACCGCAACGAATTTGTCCTTTTGCAACAGGTTTTGAACCGCTCCAATCTGACCCTGGTGGCGTGGAAAAAGGGCCGCCACGGTATCGATTCCATCGCCGCACCCAGCGACCTCGATCAGAGGCGGATCACGCTGTGGGACGGCTTCCGCCCCCCTTACGAAGCATTCTTCCGGCGATACGGCATCGATCCGGTCATCATCCCCCAATACTATAGCTTCTCCCTTTTTCTGCATCGCGGCGCCGACGCCTGCTGCGCCATGCGCTACAACGAATACCATTCCCTGATACAGCACGGTCTTCGGGATGAGGAATTGACCGTCTTCGATTTTCACGAACTCGGCGTCGATCTGCCGGAAGACGGTCTCTTTGCCGTCGCAGAAACCTGGCGCCGCCGTTTGTCGGTCTGCGACGCCTTTGTCCGCGCCAGCATGAAGGGGTGGCAATACGCCCGCGACCACCGCCGGGAGACCCTGGACGTGGTCATGCGTTACGTGGAAGAGGCGCGGCTCCCCGCCAACCGCCCCCATATGGAGTGGATGCTCGATACCATTCTGCAGGCCGTTTTTCCCGCCACGGACGCCGGGTGGATTCCCGGACAACTGACGGAAGAACGTTACCGCAAAGCCGTTTCCATTCTCGGGCTGGAGGGATCGGAGCCGGCCTATGGTGATTTTGTTACACCCGGAGCGCAGCGTGGCCTACATTAATCGATCCCTGTTCCTTCGCCTGGCGCTGCTGATCCTCGGCGGCGGCTCTCTGGTGGTGCTGGCCATCGTCCTTTTCAATCATCTGACGATGCGCAGAACCCTCCTTGACGATCAGGAGCGCTACTACACGGCTCTCGCTTCTTCCTCCGCCTACAAATTCAATCTGCAGCTCCTGCAGGCGCAGAAGGTGGTGGACGAGGCCGCCGCTCTTTTTTCGGCACTGCCCCACAACAAGGGCACGGCCCTGAACCTTCTGGGGCGGATCCTGAGCCGGAATCCCGACATCTACGGCAGTGCCATCGCTTTGGCTGGAGGTCAGCAGGCGGCCGGTTTCCAAATCCTCTACTCGTGGCGGGCGGGGGATCGTATGCAGACCATGGAGCGTTCCCAGCCCGAACAGGACTACCAGAGCGACTGGTTCTACCTTCCCTATCATCTGCGCAAGCCGGTGTGGACAGATCCATATTATGACGCCGACGCCGGCACGCTGATGGTTACCTACAGCGCCCCGGTGGTGGATCGGCGGCGGGTGGTGGCGGTCATCACCTGTGACCTTTCCCTAGAGGGACTGAAGGCCAGTCTTTCGGAGCTCGAATTGGGCAGGCACGGCAATCCGCTGCTGATCTCCCGTTTCGGCAAGATCATCCTTCACCCCCGCAGCGAATGGGTTCACAAGGAGACCTTATACAGCCTTGCCGAAGGAGCGCAAAATGCCGAAGACCGGGAGACCTTGCTGGCCGTGTCCCGCGAACTGACGGCCAAGGAATCGGGAAGCCTGCGTTTCCGGCAGCCCGGTAAGCGGACCTACGCTTGGCTCTACTTTGGCTCCGTGCCCCTCACCGAGTGGAAAATCGGTTTCCTCATTCCCGAAGAACAGATACTAGCCCCGGTCGTGAACCTGGGGATCAAAACCGTTTTGATTGCCTTGACCGGCGTTCTGCTGCTGCTGGTTCCGGCCTTTTTCATCGCCGCCGCCATCACCAAACCGCTTCAGGTTCTTGTCCGGGCGGCGGACAGGTTGGCGGGGGGGGATTTCGAGGCACCTCTGCCGGCCGACGGACGCACCGATGAGATCGGTCGCCTGATCGTTGCCTTTGACGGCATGCGCACCGACCTGCAGAGTTATATCTCCGAGCTGACCCGGACCACAGCGGAAAAGGAAAAGATTGCCAGCGAGCTCTCCATCGCCCGCGAGATCCAGCACGGCATCCTGCCCAAGATCTTTCCCCCGTTTCCCCAGCGTTCCGGTCTCGATCTTTACGCCATGCTCTCCTCGGCACGCGAGGTGGGTGGGGATCTGTACGATTTCACCCTGCTGGACGAGGATCGTCTTTATTTCTGCATCGGTGATGTCTCCGGCAAAGGGGTACCCGCTTCCCTTTTCATGGCGGTGGGCAAGACTCTGCTCAAGTCGACCGTACAGACTCTTCAGGATCCCGCCAAAGCCTTGTTTCACGTCAACAACGAACTGGCCGAGGGCAACGACACCTGCATGTTCATCACCCTCTTCTGCGGCATTCTCGATCTCCGAACCAATGAATTGGTCTACGCCAACGCCGGGCACAACCCACCCGTCCTTTTTGACCGGGACCGGGCTTCCTTCCTTGACCTGATCTTTTCTCCTCCCCTGGCCGCCATGCCCGACAGCCCATACCAGAACCAGCGTCTCGTTCTTCCGGCGGATGCCAAACTGCTGCTCTACACCGATGGGGTCACTGAGGCGATGAATCCACAACTGGAACTCTTCGGCGAGGAGCGACTGCTGGCCTTTCTTCGCGGCCAGCCCCGGCAGACGGCGGAAGGGTGTGTCTCCCAGTTGGTCAAGACGGTGGCGGAATTCGCTCAGGGCGCCGAACAGTCGGACGACATCACCCTGCTGTGCCTTTCCTATGGGAGTTCGCGGCCGTCAGCCGCAGGGAACGGCACCTCGCCGACCAGCCTGCTGGTAGTTACCAATCATCATGCGGAACTTCCCCGCCTGGTGACCTGGCTGGAGGGTCTGCAGACGCGCCTCGAATGGTCTGATGATTTGGTGGGGCAGATCAACCTGATCCTCGAGGAATGGCTGGTCAATGTGATGAGCTATGCCTTTGACGATGACCAGCTCCATGAAATAGAAATCAGGCTGTGGCAAAAGGAAAAGGAATTGCGGATCGAGGTTCGCGACGATGGAAAACCTTTCGACCCGACAACGCAGACCGAACCGGATCTCGGCCTTTCCCTCGAAGAGCGCCCCATCGGGGGGCTGGGGATCCTCTTCATCCGCAACAGCCTGGATGAACTCCGCTACCAGCGCCAGGAGGGCGAAAACGTCGTCACCATGGTAAAACGGCTGGAAACGCCCGGCCGGGAGCTTCCCCATGCCGAAACCTGAGCCTTTCGAGAGGATTTTTTCTTTCAAGGAAGGTGCGGAAAAACCCGCCGCGGTGCAGGGATAAGCGGCTGTTCCGGTTTCTGCGAGGGTTCAGCGGTACTGCCCCATGAGCATAACGGCGGCCGATTCGCTGAACAGATCCCGTTTTGTCACCCGGTTGAAGGTCTCGACCAGGTCGGGAATGCGCACCCGCCGCTTCATTTCGCCGTGGTAGTCCTCGACGATTTTTCCCCGATGCATCATGATGATCCGCTCGGGCATGGCGACGGCCTGCTGCATGGAATGGGTCACCATCAAAGCGGTCAGCTTGTCCCTGGCGATGATCTCGCTGGTCAGTTCGGCAACCTTGGCGGCGCTTTTGGGGTCGAGAGCGGCTGTATGCTCGTCCAGAAGCAGGATCCGCGGCCGCAGCCAGGTCGCCATCAGCAGGGTCAGGGCCTGGCGCTGGCCGCCGGAGAGGGTGCCTATGGGGTTGTCCAGGCGATCCTCCAGGCCCATTTTCAATGCCCGCACCCGCGCGCCGATCTCTTCCCTCGTGTTCCGATCCACAGCCCATCCCAGACCTCGTCTCCTGCCCCTCTTCATGGCCATGACGATATTTTCGGCGATACTCATCTCGGCGGCGGTGCCGGCGAAGGGATTCTGGAAAACCCGTCCGATGAGGGCTGCGCGTTTGAATTCCGGCCAACGAGTGATGTCGATGCCGTCGAGAATGATTCTCCCTTCATCGGGTTGGAAGGTGCCCGCGATGGCGTTCAGGACGGTGCTTTTCCCCGAGCCGTTGGTGCCGATAATGGCGCTGAACCCCCCCTCGGCGAGGGTGAAGTCCACCCCTTGAAGGGCTCTCACCTCGTTGACCGTGCCGGGCGAAAAGGTCTTGGACAGATTTTTAACTTCCAGCATGGCTGTCTCCTTGGCGAAGCCGGGCCTTTATCCTGCCGCCGAGGGCCGGAGCGATCAGGGCCAGGAAGACGAAAACGGCGGTGACCAGCTTAAGATCGTTGGGGTTCAGGCCCCAGCGCAGGGCGATGGCGATCAGCAGGCGAAAGAGGATGGTCCCCAAAATGGTGCCGCAAATCATCAGACCGATGCCATTGTGGCGCACCAGGGCCTCGCCGATGATAATGCTGGCCAGGCCCCAGACCATCATGCCGATGCCCATCTGCACATCGGAAAAGCCTTGGTATTGGGCCAGCAGCGATCCGGCAAGGGCGACCAGGCCGTTGGCCAGAGCCAGGCCGAAAACCACTGCGGCCTGATGGTTGAAACCCTGGGCCCGGGCCATTTGGGGATTGTTTCCCGCGGCCCGCAGAGCGGTTCCCAGATGGGTAAGAAGGAAATAGCGCAACAGCAGGGCGCTGGCGACGCAGATCAGGAGGCTGCTGACAAAGGCCGCCACATCGGCGATCGGCACCGGCCAGCCGAGCAGATCGATCTTGCCGCCGGCTCCCGCCAAAATGGCCACCAGCCCTTCGGCGCCATCGGCGACTTTGGGCACGTCGAGGAGGGGGATGTTGCTGCGCCCCATGATCCGCAGGTTGATGGAGTAGAGGGCTGTCATCACCAGAATCCCCGACAGCAATTCCTGGATGTGGAAACGGGTATGGAGAATCCCGGTGACCGCTCCGGCGGCACACCCTGCCGCCGTGGCCAGCAAAACCGCCGGCCAGGGATCCATCCCGGAGGCGAGACAGACCGCCGTCACCGAAGAGCCGAGGGTGATGGTGCCGTCCACGGAGATATCGGTAAAGCGGATCATGCGGAAACTGATCAGCATCCCCAGGGAGAGCAGGGCGAGAATCAGCCCCATGGTGAAGGCCCCGAGAACCAGGCTCATAACAGATCACCCCCTTCAACAATGGCTCCGAACCAGCAGGCACCCTGGAAGAGAGCGCTTTCCCCCAACCCATCGCCGGGCCGGTCGTCGTTCACCAGATGAAGAACGGCGCGGGGCGAAGCGCCACCGAACAGGCGCGCTGCCATCGCCATCGATGCGATGGGCCCGTTGGGCAGCATCTGGAAAGGCAGTACGGCGGCATGCATATGGGAGCGGATCGAACGTCTCCCCGTCGCCATCAAAGATGACGACGAGGCGACGGGGCTGTTCTCTTCCGAGCCGGAGTGTTCAGGAATTTTTCGCGCCACGCCGACGATCACCGCTTGCTCCCGGGCAAAGACGCGCTCGCCGCTGAAAATCAACCACTCCTTGATCTGCGGGTAGCCAACCTCCGTTTGTTCATGAAGACGTCCCGGCGAGGCGATAAGGGCGGCGCCGACCAATCCCTCGATCTCACCGGCGGCAATAAAGCCGATGGTGGTGGTAGCGGCGATGGTGAACATCTCTTCCAGCAGGGCGGAAACGGTATAGCAGGGATGGTCGTCAGCAGCGCGGAAACGCAAGAGGTGGCCGGGCGCGCCCCGGCAGAACAGGGCCTGCGCGCAGTGCAGGGAGGGCACGAATTCTCCTTCGCTGAGGAGGCAGTCGGGGCGTCCACGTTCATCGGGGGGCTGCACCGCCACATGGCCGTGGACGGCGACAAACTCACCGAGATAGTTTCTGGCCGCTTCGTAGCTCGCGCCGGCGCCGCCGATGCCCAGTCCGAAACCATCCCTGGGAAAAGAGAGCTCTCGGCTCCGTTGCCGGTCCACCGGTTGCCAGGGGCGCCAGGCGTCGACGATCTCCAGGCGGAGACCGCTGTCGACGTCCCCTGGGAAATGCTCCAGGCTGGGTGCAACCGGGGCCACACCGGGATGCTTTCGCGCCGGATCCACTTCCGGCAAAGGGGCATCGGAGAGCCATTGACCCAGTCCCGATTTGCGCAGGGTTTCGCTGACCATGGAGGTGCTTTTGGCGATAAGGAAGGTGCCACCGATGGCCCGCAGTTCCTTGTAGACCGCCATCAAGGCGCGGATGCCCATCGAACTGAGAAAGGAGAGGGCGGCGGCATCCAGAATGATGTGATGCTCTCCGGCGCGGATGCGCTGCAGCAGGTGTTCCTGGAAGAATTCCGACCAGGAGGCGTCGAGCCTTCCCGAAGCGGTGATGATCAGATGCCGGTCAACTTTCCTTTCCTGCAACTCCATTTCACAAACCTTTTGACGAAGTTTTCGACAGGATATAGCGGTCCAGCTCCAAGGCCAGGGCGGGGGACTCCCCTTCGAGGCGGCGCCGTCCTTCGGGCGCCAGGAGAAAGACCCGGAGTTCCGTGGCCGCGCTCAGCGCTCCTTCCGCCGGCGCCCCCTGGAACTGGGCGTGGGGGTAGAGGACGGCGCCGGCTTCCCACTCCCTTCGGGCCGTTTTTTCAGCACCGGTTTCACAGCTTTCCCCGGCGATAAGGAACATCGTGCCCGGTACCGGCTCGCCGCCGCGGAGAACGGTTTCATCCCGGGCGAAGGAGAGGGTCCGGCCATAGCCGGAGACCCTTTCCACCAGCGATTCGCACCATTCCAGCCGCTCCAGGCGCAGCATCATTTCGTCGACGGCGGCATCGAAAAGGGCGCTGCGCCGGTCTTCGCCATCCTGGGCGAGACGCTCGTGGGCTTTGGCCAGCAGCAGTTCTTCCCCCCCTTTCGAGAGCGCTTTCCAGATCCTTTGCCGGCCACGCCAGCAGGCCTTCGCCCTGGCGGCACAGGGATTGTTCCAGGGCCGGCGGGCAGTGGGAGAGGAAGGTGTGGATACCGGCCTTGGCGGTGATCTGCAGCAAACGCTGGAAGTTATTGTCCGCCGATATATCGAAGCCGGTTACCCGGCGGAAATCGAGAAAGAGCAGGCGGACGGGATCGGCAAGCCGGCCCCGGACCTGTTCCACGAAAGCACTGGCCGAGCCGAAGAAGAGGTAGCCGGTCAGTTCGAAGCCGAGGGCTGATTCCCCTTCCATAGCCAGCAGATGGCGGTCGGGGACCGAGCGTTGTTTGCGGCTGTGGCGCTGCCGCAGATCGAAAACGGCGTGAATCGGCGACACGCGGCTGAAACGGAACACGAAAATCATCAGCGTGGCCGCCATGCCGACGGCCACGCCGGGGAGGAAACCCTTCCACACGATCGTCAGGGTGATGAAGAGTATCAGCAGGTAATCGAGGAACGGCATTTTTGTGACGGTCAGCACCAACCAATCCCAGAAGAAAAAGAGGCCCAGCAGAACCAGGAGGGAGCCCAGCAGGGGCGTGGGAAACCAGGTCAGGAGCCAGCCGCCGATGAACAGAACGGAGCAGACCATGGTTGTTGAGACCACTCCGCACAAGCGGGTGACGGCGCCGGTTTTGACACCGAGCATGGTCAGCGACAGGGCGCTGTATCCCGGCAGGGATCCCCCCAGGCCGGCAACGAGATTGGCGGCGCCCAAGGTTTTGAATTCGCGGTTGAGATCGATATCCTCGGCCGCGGCCACCTCGATGCCGCTGGTGTTGAGCAGCATGCCCAGGGTCGAGATCAGGGCGACGGTCAGGGCCAGAGGGGTATGGCGGAAAACCAGTTCCCAGTGGATGGCCGCCAGCGAGTCGAAGGAAAAGACCGGCCAGAGGCCGCCGTCCGGAACGCCGGAAATCAGCAAGCCGCTTTTTCGAAAAGCCTCCAGGGGCCGCCCGGAAAGGGCAAAGGCCGAGTAATAACCGGCCACTCCGGCCACCAGAGCCATCGGCAGAAACAGATAATGGGGATACCGTTGCATGAGGATGAAAAGGAGCAGGGCGAAAACCAGGCCGGGAACTCCTTTCCAGAGCATTTCCGGGGAAAGGAACAGGTGCAGGTTGCCCAGGGTCGGGGTCAGGCCGCATATGACGCCGATCCCGCCGTGAATCAGCAGGCATCCGGAGCCGGCCAGAAACCCGCCGACGACCGGAAAGGGAACGAAGCGGAAAAGGTTGGCCAACTGATAGCGGCCGATGAGGAGATAGGCGATTCCGGTCACCAGGGAAGAAAGGAAGAGAATGGCCGTCAAAGTCATAAAAGCCGCCTCTCCGGAATGCTGGAGAAGGGTGGCCGCGATCGGTGTTGCCGCCACGAGGGTCGCGGTGGGGGCATCCTGGGTGATGGCCACATTGCATTTGATGCCGCTCAGCAGCAGGACGGCGACGCCCATGACACCGGTCCCGAAGAGGGTCAGGCCGGCTCCGCGGGTGGCGAAGCCCGCCATGTCGCCGGAAAAGATCATGGCGGCGAAGGATACAGAGATGAGCACCAGCAGAGTGCCGTTGATCGCTCCCGTAAAGAGGGCGGGCAACACTTTGGGTGAGGCCAGATCGTTTGCCAGCTCAGCAAGGACGGAGAATTTTCTTTCAGTCATCGGCAGTTTCGGCCTTCAGTCAACCCTTTTGCAATGTCTGCTGTAAACCCCTGAGGTGCGCAACGGCCGCCCCGGGGGCGCTATCCATTTGCAAGCAAAAAATCGTCCAATCAGTCTCTTTCTCCAGGCATTTTTTGAAAACCGTCGCAAACGGCCGGGGTATTCATGCTTGCGACGCGCTCACGGAGATCGCCGATGCGGTACCAGGGGCTGTTTCGTTCCATCCCCGGCTGCAGGGTGGTGATCACCGTTTCGCCCACCAGCCAACGTCCTTCCTTGCCCCGCCAGTTTTTAGTGCGTACCCCCCACAGGGTATGGAGTACCGCCGCCCGTCCTTCGTGGTGGCCGAGGTAGAGCATGATGTGGCCGGGAATGCGGATCAGAGTCAAAAAAGGGACGGCCGTTTCCAGTATCCGTTCCTCTTTCCGGGCCGGTTTGAGGGCGGCCAGGGGAATCACCTCGCCTTCTTTGGCCTGACGGGACGAGTTGCGGGGCAGCCAGATGCCGAAAGGGGCGAAAAGATCGCGGATGGTCGCCGAACAGTCCCGGTTGCCGAAGCTTTCCCCCCACCCGTAGGACTGTCCCATCATCCTTTCCGCCACGGTGGCCAGATTTTGGGGGGAGAGAAAAAGAGGGAAGAGAGCGCTGTCATCCTTGGCAATTTCCGCATAGACAAGATATGCTTGACGATCCCCGTCGGCGACGGCGATGAGCACCCGGTGGTTTCCATCGCCGGCGGAGGCGACAGGAAGGATGTTGCCGATGATGGCATGGAAGCGGAAGATCCCCTGATCGTCAGTGACCGGCACTTCATCGCCGGTCACGGCGAGATAGGGTCCCTTTGCAAAGGCACTGGCCAAAGCTTCATTTACCCAGGCGACGCAGGTGGCCGGCAGCCAACCGTAGAGCGCTGCGGTTTCGACAAAGACCCAGGCTCCATCCCGGCTGACATGGGTCACTTTCAAGGGGGTGTTGGCCGGCAAGGCGGCGTGCTGAAGGTTGTCGAAAGGAAAACCTTGCCCCGCCGCGGCGGGGTTGTTGAGAAGGGGACGCTGCGTGGGAAGGGCGCGCAGGTCGCAGCGGCGCACCGTAATCCCTTTGCGGTCGAGACTGGGGTAGGTTTCCGGGGCGGCCTGGTGGATCAGTTTTTCCAGCCGGTCGGCGGTGAGGGGACGGAGGTTCTCGCTGAAGACCGTATGCTCCCTGGCCCACTGGATTGCCCAGAAAGGCTTTTCGGTCGCAGGAAGGGGCCCCGCCACATGCCAGGGGAGGAAAAACTTTTCCAGGAAACCGGCGGTCTGGGCCTTTCGGCAGGCCTCCGGGAAGAGCGGCTGGCAGGCAGTCTCTTCTGCGACGTAGGCCAGGGGATTCTGGGGAAGGCGTTGCAGGTCGCCGATTCTCTGATGGCCGCCCGCGGGCAGGCACCCCCCCGTCACAGCGGCGAGAAGCAGGGCGGTCATGGCGAAAAGGCCAGGCAGGAACCGTTTTTCTCGGTGGATTTTGTCCATTGGAGTTTTTATCACCAGGATGATTTTGTGGATGAGATCCCTGTACGGCGGATAAAGCCCTATTCTGATAAAATTAACTCCAGAAAACAATCCCGATAAAGCCCAGGGCGGGCCACAGGGAAAATCAACGGCGGAGGGAAACCATGAAGATCTCGAGGACGACGGCCGAAGCAATCCTTTTGGCGGCACTTGCTTTGGTGATTGGAGGTTGTGGGGCAAGCATGCAGGCGCGAAGCGCCAAAGTGGAGAAATCGCTGCTGGTGAATCCGGCTGTTTTGTCAAAGGGCAGCGGTGATCAGGCTCTTTATCGCTATGTCAATCCCCAGTTCAAAATCGACCGCTACTCCAGAATCCTCATAGAACCCGTGCTCATCGAAAAACAGGGGGAACTCAATGCGCAACAGCTGGAGAATTACCAAAAACTCGCCAACAACGCCTATCTCTTCCTGAAAGAAGAACTCGGCAAGGATTATGCGATCGTCACCCGCCCGGAGCCGGGGACGCTGAGGCTGCAGATGGGCATCATCGAGGCCGACAGCTCCAAGGCGGTGCGCACGGTACTGTCGAGTCTGACTCCCGTGGGCATCGGCCTCTCCGTGGTCCAATACGGCGCTACGGGAAAGACATCGGGGGCGGGAGAGATCACCGCCGAATTCAAAATAACCGATGCCATGACCGGTGAATTGCTTGGCGCGGCTGTGGATCGGCGGGTCGGCGGCAAAGACGTGCAAGGGGTGTTCGATGCCTGGCACAACGCCAATGACGCTCTCCAGTACTGGGCGCGCCGCTTCCGGTATGTGCTCTGCCGGGAGCGGGGTGACCAGGGGTGTATCAAACCATAGGAACGGCCGGACGGTTCCGGGTGGGGAGTGGCGCAGGGGGCGGGCCCTATTTTGTCACGGCGATGGATTTCCGGAAAATGGCCAGGCTGTAGACGAAGAAGGCAAGACCGATCGCGCTGACCATCAGAAACTGAGGCCACACCGCGGCAAAGCCGCCGCCGCGATAGATGATCACCTGGGAAAAACTGACGAAATGCCGGGAAGGCAGGAAAAAGGTGATGTACTGGAGCCATTGCGGCTGGCTTTCGACGGGCGTATTACCCCCTGAAAGAAGCATCAGCGACAGAATCACCAGAATGATCAGCAGGGCGAACTGGGCCATCGACCGGGAAATGGTGCCCAGAAATATTCCCAGGGCGGTGGCAAAGAAGAGATAGAGGACAACGCCCAAAAACCACAGGGCGACAGAACCGGCAAAGGGCACTTTCAGCGCCATATGGACGATGAGCAGGAGCGAGACGCCGGTAGCGAGAAGAATCACCGCGCTGTTGGCCCAAACCTTGGCCATGGCGATTTCAAAGGGGGTCAGCGGCATGACCAGCAAATGCTCCAGGGTTCCATGCTCCCGTTCGCGGATCACCGCGGCGCCGCAGAGAACGACGGTCAACAGGGTGATCTGGTTGATGATGGCGACCACGCTGATGAACCAGGAGGAGACCCCGTTCGGGTTGAACATCTTGAGAATGACCAGATCCATGGGGCCGGATTGAGGTTGATCGGTGCGGCCGAGAATGCTCGAAATGCGCTCGCTGATGATGTTCTTGATGTAGTTGGCGCCGATACCGGCCTGCTGCATGGCGGTGGCATCGATGTTCAGCTGGACATCCGGGTGTCTGCCGGCGCGCAGGTCCTTCTCGAAAAAAGGGGGGACGACCACCACGAACATGAAACGCCCTTTGTCCATGGCGTCGTCGACCAGGGCGGCGGCGATTCTCTGGGGCGCCTGGAAGCGGGGAGGATAGAAGGCGTTCATGAGTTCCCCGGAGAGGGCCGAGCCATCTTCGTCCACAAAAGCGATGGATGCGTTGTTGACTTCGCTCGACGTACCCGTGGCCTGGACGTAGATGGCCAGGGTGAAGGCATAGGCCACGAACAGGATCATCACCCAATCGCTTAACAGACTGCGCATCTCCTTGAGGCCGAGCCAAAAGATGTTCAGCAGGGAGGTCATGGCTACTTTTCCTGCTTTCTCAGGCCGATGAGGCTAACCGCCCAGAGCAGCGGTATGCAACAGGCCAGAAAAACCAGATCCTGGACCATGAGGGACGGTCCTATTCCCTTGGTGTAGGCGCCGACACTGGAGTGCATGTAGTAGGTTGTCGGCCAGATCATGCCGACCAGCCGGGCGTTGCCTTCCAAGGTCGACACCGGCTGCAGCAGACCGGAGAACTGGATGGTCGGTACGATGGTGAGAATCGCCGTGACGAAGACGGCGGCGACCTGGCTGCCGGTGAAGGTCGAGGTCACCATGCCGATGCCGGTGGTCGCGGTGACATAGAGGAGGGTGCACAGGGTCAGCATCAGAAAGCTCCCCTTGATCGGAACGCCGAAAACGACCAGGGAAATGGCCACGAGGATGAAAAAGTTGAGCATGCCGATGGCGATGTAGGGGAGTTGCTTGCCCAGGAGGTATTCCAATCTACCCGTCGGGGTGACATAGAAATTGATGATGGAGCCGAGTTCCTTTTCACGCACGATGCTGACCGTCATGAGAATCGCCGGTATCAGCACCAGCAGCAGGGCCGGCACGCTCGGCACCATCGAATAGATGCTTTCGAAGGTCGGATTGTACAGGTAGCGCTCCTGGAAATTGGCCCGGTATTTCTGGACTCCCGTCTGCAGCCCGCTTGCCGGGTCCCGCAGCAGGGTGTTGTGCACCCCCTGGACATACTGGGCCACGGTCTCGCCGCGGAAGGTCATCGCCCCGTCCACCTGCGCCATGACCTCCGGCCGCGAGCCCCGGCGCAGATTTCTGCCGAATCCGGGCGGAATCTCGATCACCAGGGATATCTCGTCGGCCTGTAATCTCGCCATGGCTTCCCGGGAGGAAACCAGCGGCGCAAAGGGGATGAAGTAGGGTGCCGATCCGGCGAACTGTTCGAGGTAGGCGCGACTTTCCGGCGAACGGTCCAGATCGAGGGAGGCAAAGCGGATATTCTGGATATCGGTGGTGATGCCGAAGCCGAAGACGAGCATCAGCAGGGCGGAACCCAGGAAGGCGAAAGCCAGGCGCACCGGATCGCGCAGGATCTGCCTCGTTTCATTATTGCTGTAGGCCATCAAGCGGGCCAGGGGCAACCACAAGCCCGCCGGTTCGGAAGCTTGCCGCTGGAGCGGCGGCGGATTCTGCGGTCCCGCACGGACCGGTTCCGGGCCCCTGTTTTCGCCGCCGGCCGTCTCTTCGGCGATGGCGTCTTCCATATAACCGATGAAAGCTTCCTCCAGGCTTTCGGCGCCGCGGGAAGCGATTAGTTTCTGCGGGGCGTCGCAGGCGAGGATCTTGCCGGCGTTCATCAACGAAATCCGGTCGCAGCGCATGCCCTCATTCATGAAATGCGTGGTTACGAAGATCGTCACCCCCTGGCGTCGCGACAGATCGATGAGCAGTTCCCAAAAACTGTCCCGGGCCACCGGATCGACCCCCGAGGTCGGTTCATCCAGAATCAGCATTTCCGGTTCGTGGAGCACGGCCACCGCCAGTGAAAGTCGCTGGCGCAGACCCATCGGCAATTCCTCGGCCAGGGAATCGAGGTAAGGGCCGAGGCCGAATTTCTCCACCAGCTCGGCGATGCGCCGCGCCGCCTTTTCCGGGGGGATGTGGTAGAGCCGGGCATCCAGGACCAGGTTCTGGCGCACGGTCAGTTCCCCGTAAAGGGAGAAGGACTGGGTCATGTAACCGAGATTCTTGCGCACTTCCAAACTGCCGGCTGCGACCGACTGGCCGAACAGGGTTGCGCTTCCCGCAGTTGGAGGCAACAAACCGGTCAGCATTTTCATCGTGGTCGATTTGCCGCAGCCGTTGGAGCCGAGGAAACCGAAGATCTCGCCCCGCTCGATGGCCAGGGTGACCTGGTCGACGGCGGTGAAACTGCCGAAGCGGCGGGTCAGGCCTTTGGCGTCGATGGCGATTTCCGAGGAGCCGGCGACCCGGGGCGGAATCGTCAGCCGGGTGTGGCCCCGGCGTTTTTCCGCGGGCAAAAGGGCGATGAAAGCCTGCTCCAGATCGGTGCTGCCGGTTTGCTCCATCAGTTCCGCCGGAGTACCGGTCGCCAGCACGCGTCCGCCATCCATGGCCACGATCCAGTCCCAGCGCTGCGCCTCGTCCATGTAGGAGGTGGAAATGACCACGCTCATACCGGGACGGCTGGCCCGGATATCGTCGATGAGGGTCCAGAACTGGCGCCGGGAGAGGGGATCGACGCCGGTGGTGGGCTCGTCGAGGACGAGCAGATCCGGGTCGTGGACCAGGGCGCCGCAGAGCCCGACCTTCTGTTTCATGCCCCCTGACAGTTTGCCGGCGGGACGGTCGGGAAAGGGGTCGAGGCCGGTGGCGGCAAGCAGTTCTCTGACGCGGAGTGAGCGCTCCGCGGCGGAGAGGCCGAAGAGCCTGGCCATGAAATCGACGTTGTCGTGGACGCTGAGCTCCAGATAGAGGTTCTTGCCCAAGCCCTGGGGCATATAGGCGATTTGCGGGCAGACCCGGCGGCGATGGCGCAGGTCGGCGATGTCGCCGTCGAGGACGGTCATCCTGCCCTGCTGCAGCTTTTTGGAACCGGCGATGAGGGCCATCAGCGTCGATTTGCCGACGCCGTCGGGGCCGATGATGCCGACCATGAGGCCGCGGGGAATCTCCAGGGAGATGGCGTCGAGGGCCACCAGCCGGCCGTAGAGATGGGAGACCTCCGCGATGGCAACCACCGGCTTGGCGGAGGCTGCCGAAGATGAGTCCCGGGAGTGGAAGGATGCCATGGATCAAGCCTCCCTTGGTGGGCAGCTGAAACGGGTGGTCAGGCAAGAAGTGCCATACCCCTGGTGCCCCGACGAAAGCGAAGATTTTCCGCGGTGAATTGCCGGCATAGAGGCACCTACCAGTCCGGTTTCAGCAACACCGGGAATTCGCCGGCCGCGGGGAGCTTCCCCGTTTCCGCCGCCGGTTGCGGCGCCAGCAGGCGTCCCCAGTCCGTCCGTTTTTCCATTCCGCTCCGGGTGCTTTCGGCCAGGACGGGTTGGCCCCGGCGCAATTCCCAGCCGCCGCCCAAGGCCTTGTAAAGAGCGATCAGATTCGTGGCGATGGCCGATCGTGCCTGGGCCAGGTTGTTCTGTTCCTGCAGCAGGGCCCGTTGCGTATCCAGAACCCGCTGATAATCGGCGGCGCCTTCCTTGTATTGGGTCAGGGCGATTTCCACCGAACGCCGGGCGGCATTTACCGCCTTCTGTCCAAACACCTCGGTTTCCCCGGCCTTGAGAAAACCGGTGAGGGAATCCTCCACCTCCTGACCGGCTTTAAGGACGGTGTTTTGATAGTTGACGAGCAATTGCTGGAAGCGGGCGTCCTGGATGCGCACCTGATTCTTCAGCCGACCGTAATGGAAAAGAGGCCATTTGACCCGTGGCCCAAAGGTATAGAAGATACTTTGGGAGTCCCACAGGTTGCTCAAATTCGCGTGCCCCGAGCGGACTCCGCCCTGGCTGCTGGTCTGTACGCCGATTTCGCCAAGGAGGGAAAAGCTGGGATAAAGATCGGCCTTGGCAATGCCGATGCGGGCGCACTGGGCGGCGGCGGCAAGCTCTGCGCTGCGGATATCCGGCCGCCGTCGCAGCAATTCGGCGGGCATGCCGACAGCCACGGTAACCGGTGCCACGGGAATGCTCCGGCGCTCCTTCAGGTAGGCCTGAACGCTGCCTGTCGGCCGCCCCAGCAACGTACCCAAGGCGTTTTGCGCCTGCCGCAGGCGGGCTTCCAACTGGGGAATGGCGGCTCGTGTGCTTTCAAGCAAGGTTCGCGCCTGGGTCACGTCCAGTTCCGTGGTGACCCCGTTGCGCAAGCGGGATTCGGCAATCCTCAGGCCTTCCTCCTGAAGCTGCACGTTTTCTCCGGCCAGTTCGATGAGCACCTCAAAAGTGCGGATCAGGGTGTAGGTGCGGGCGACTTCGCCGATCAGGGAAACCAGGGCGTCGTCATAGTCGGCCACCGAGGCGCTCAGGTCGGCGTGGGAAGCCTCCACGTCGCGTCTGAATTTGCCCCAGAAATCCATTTCCCAAAGCGCATCGAAACCGACCTGGTAATCCCAGTGATGGCGATCGGCCGCAAGGCTGTTGGGGGCGTTTTTACTGAGGCGGTGGCTGGTTGCGCTGCCGAAAGCCTCCTGCTGCTGGGGATACTGTCCGCCGATGGCCAGCCCGAGCCGGGCCCGGGCCTCCATGATTCTCAGCGCGGCGATCTGCAAGGGCAGGTTTTCCTGGGAGGCGATGGAGATCAACTGATCGAGGGCGGGGTCGTTGAAGGCACTCCACCACTGGCGGTCGACCGACGTCTCGGTTGCGACCCGCGGGTTTCCTTTAGTGCTCCAATAATCGTTGACCTCGGTCTGCGGCCTGATGAAGTCGGGGCCCAGCGTGCATCCACCCAGGACCGCCAACAGAGCCAGCAGAATGGCGGTACCGGTGCCGGCCGAAGGTGTCCTCACCGGGGTGATCCCTTTTTCTTCAGGGCGGCTCATCAGGAGGCCTCCCGGATTTTCTTGTCCCCAGGTTTTCCGGTCGGCGGATCCCGCAGCGCCGGCCCCACCAGTTTCTGCAGCCAGGATGGCCAGACAGCGGCTTCATCGAGCTTGACATAGCCGACCCCCCGGATGCCTGTCTTGACGTACTCGATATGCGCCGCAACCAGTTCTTCGGGGACTTTGATCTTGACCCTAAACATCAGTTTTTCCCGCTCGCTGAGAGTCTCGACCTGCTTGGGAGTGAATTGGGCCTCGGGGGAGACGAAGCTGACATAACCAGCCGCCGCCAGGCCGGGAGCGTTGTCAACGGCAATCCGCGCTTCGGCGCCGATCTTGGTGCGGGCGGCCTGGGCCGAAGGAAGGAATATCTCCATGAAGACATCCTCCAGGTTGACC
The DNA here is from genome assembly GCA_012729375.1 of Deltaproteobacteria bacterium. Classification (GTDB taxonomy): domain Bacteria; phylum Desulfobacterota; class Desulfuromonadia; order Desulfuromonadales; family JAAYDE01; genus JAAYDE01. The sequence goes on from JAAYDE010000042.1 coordinate 25,206, forward strand.
AGCGTCAGCACCTTCCCGCCGGGAGCCAGCACCTCGCCCACTTCGGCCAGCCGATAGAGAACCCTGCCCCGAACCGGCGACCGCAGCGTCGCATCGTCGATGCGGGTCAGGATGGTAGCTGCGTTGGCCTGGGCGACCAGGACCTCCTGTTTGGCCGATTGCAGGCGGGCTTCTTCTTCGGCGAGCCCGGCAATGGTGGTTTCCAGTCTCGTTCTGGAGATGTCGTAGTCCCGCTGGGAGCCGGCCCGTTCCTCGACTAGCTTGCGGTTACGCTCCGTTTCAATCCGCGCCAGGCGGATCTGGCTGTTTCGGCTGAGAATTCCGGCCTCGGCGATGGCGACCCGCTCCCGGGCCGCGGCGACCTTGGCCTCCGCCTCGGCCATCTGGGCATCCAGGGTGACGGTGTCAAGCTGCACCAGCACCTGCCCCGGTGCGACCAGATCCCCCTCCTCAACATGAATTTTTTTTACCCGGAGCGCCTCTCTGGCGGCGGCATCGACCAGTTTGGCCTCGATGCGGCCGTTGCCCGAGGTGATTCCCGGCGGCAGAGAGAATTTCCTGGACTGCCAATACCGGTAACCAAAGAAAACAACGCCGGCAACGGCTGCCGTCAGGATGATCCCAATCAAAAACCTTTTGGAGAGGGTTTTGGACATGAGAAACTCCTCCGTTTTCGTGACGGTAGAAGACTTGTTCAATCAGCAGCAGGGAAGTTCTTGGTTTCCGGCAAGAAAACGGGGAACCGAGGGGCTCTTGCCGGCAATGCCGATCACCCTGGCGGTTTTGGCCGGAAACATTGCGCTCGTTGTGCCGATGACGCTGACAGCTTTTTGGTGTTTGCCCGAAGGATAGGAAGGGAATCAAATGCGGCAAAAACCATCTCCGTGTCTTCAACCCCACCGGCGCGGCAGGCTCGCCTGGATTACAAAAACACAGATGCGGCTAACCCGGATGGTGGCCGCCGATCAGGAATGGGGTGAAAACCTGCTGCATTCTTCTTATATGCATACCACGTGCAGTCGGGCATGCAAAGTGCGCCGGAAAGAATCTTTTCCGGTTGCCAACGACCAAGGAAGCTGCGCCTGAAAAGAGGGGTTTTCCGGCCCGCCGAAGGTGTTGAGAAAGGCTGATCGGTGGAAGGGGTTATCGGTCTTTACAGGTCTTCTTCCGTCAAGCGGCGGAGCACTTCACCCGCCAACGTAAGCCCGAAAAGGGGCGGAATATAGGAGGAGGAGCCGAGGGTCGGGCGTCTTCGCGGGCTGTGGGGTTCCCCAGCCTCGGCGCGGAGTTGTCCACCGCCGTTGCCGCGGCATCCTTCCCTGGAGTAGACCACCGTCACCCCCGGACCGACACCGCGTTTGCGCAGTTCCTTGCGCAGGATTCGCGCCAGGTGGCAGTTGCGGGTGTCGAATAGATCGGCGACGGCGATGGCCGTGGGGTCGACTTTGCCCGCCGCTCCCATGGACGAGAATACGGGAAGGCCCCGTTTCCAGCAGGTTTCGATGAGCAGGAGTTTGGCGGTGACGGTGTCGATGCAGTCGAGGACGGCGTCGACACCGGAGCTGAGAAGGATGGCGGCGTTTTCGGCGCTGAAGAAGGCCTTTATCGGCTCCACCTCGATTTCCGGATGGATGGCCTGGCAGCGTTCGGCCATGACCTGCACCTTGGCCCGGCCGAGGGTTCCCTCCAGGGCGTGAACCTGGCGGTTGATGTTGGAGGGGGCGACGACGTCGAAGTCGATCAGGGTCAGGCGGCCGACAGCGGAGCGGGCCAGCGCTTCGGCGGCGTAACCGCCGACGCCGCCGATGCCGACCACCGCCACCGAAGAGGATGCCAAACGCGCCAGCGCCTCGGCTCCGTAGAGGAGCCGCAGTCGCGAAAAGCGTTCTGCCCTCATGGCTGATCCTCTCGTGATGCCATGCGGGGCAGGATGCGCAGCGCGTTGGCGGTGGTCACGGCCGCCGTCCGTTCCAGCGTCCAACCCCGTATTGCCGCCACTTTACGGGCGATCAGCAGGAGATGGAGAGGACGGTTCCGGTGGCCCCGATAAGGCTCGGGGGAGAGATCGGGGGCGTCGGTTTCGAGGACGATGGCCTGGTCAGGAATGCCTTTCAATACCTCCGGAATGCGGCGGGCGTTGGGATAGGTCAGGGGGCCGCCGAAAGCGATGACAAAGCCGAGGGAAATCCCTTCCAGGGCGATTTCCAGGCTGCCGGAGAAGGAGTGGAGAATGCCTCCGCATTGGTGCGCTCCCTCCTCGCGGAGGATATCGAGGGTACGGCGCCACGCCTTGCGGCAATGGATCAGTACCGGCAGGTCGTTTGCCGCGGCCAGGCGGAGTTGGGCGCGGAAGGCTTTTTCCTGAATGGCGTGGGGGGGAGCGGAGCGCATCCGGTCGAGGCCGATCTCGCCGACCGCCGCGGCCTTGGGCTCGGCAAGGAGTTCCCGCAAGCGACGGGCCGTTTCATCGTTCCATTGATCGGCGGCCAGGGGATGGATGCCGGGGGCGGCCCAGACCGCCGATTCGGCGCGGGCCAGGGCGAGGATCTGATCCCATCCTTGGGGAGCCACCCCGGGAACCAGGAAATAGCCGATACCGGCGGCGCGGGCGGCGGCCAGTTCTCCGCACCGGGGGTCGAATTCCTCCAGGTGGATATGGGTATCGAAGAAGGTCGGGCTGTTTTTAGCGGGCATCGGGATGGGGCCGGTTTTCCTTGGCAAAGATATTTCCGGCAGGGTAGCACAGAGCCGCCCCCGGTTGCACCGTTCCTGCGGCGGTAAACCCGGCAGGACGGAAAAATTTTTGTTCGGTTTTCGGTTCCGGCGGCAAGGCTATATTGCCGGCGCCCGTCAATTCCTCAGGGAAAAATCAGGGGGCGGGTTGCGCCAACCCCGCCCCCGATCCGGAAGTTTTCCATTTCACCAGGTGATGCGGCTTTTGTTATCAGGATTTCCCCTGGTTGTCGTTGCCGCCTCCCTGTTTGTGAACCAATTCCGAGTATTCCTTGAGCTTTTTGTCGACCAGATAATTGATCGTTCCGTCCGGCCAGGTGCCGTCGTCGCGCTTTTCTCCGGCGGGGACGCCGGTCAGGATCTCGATCCCCTCGTCGATGGTGGAGACCGCCCAAACGTGGAATTCGCCGTTGCGGGCCGCCTTCACCACTTCTTCGCGGAGCATCAGGTTCTTGACGTTCTGGATCGGGATCACCACCCCCTGCCGTCCGTTCAGCCCACGGTTCTGGCACAGGCTGAAAAATCCCTCGATCTTTTGATTGACGCCGCCGATGGGCTGAATGCGGCCGTTCTGGTTGACCGAACCGGTGACGGCGATCCCCTGGCTGATCGGCACCCCGGAGAGGGAGGAAAGCAGCGCATAGAGTTCCGTGGACGAGGCGCTGTCCCCCTCGATGCCGCCGTAGGATTGCTCGAAGGCGATGCTGGCCGACAGGGACAAGGGCTTGTCCTGGGCGTAACGGCTGCCGAAAAAGCCGCTCAGGATCAGCACCCCCTTGTCATGGATCGGGCCGGACAACTTGGCTTCCCGCTCCAGGTTGATGACGTTCCCTTTGCCGAGGTAGGTGCGCACGGTGAGGCGGGCCGGTTTGCCGAAGGAATAGTCGCCCATGTCGATCACCGTCAGGCCGTTGATCTGGCCGACCTCGGCACCTTCGGTGTCGATCAGCACCGTCCCCTCTTCGATGAATTCGAGGTTGCGTTCCTCCACCCGGTTGGAACGGTAGTTCTTGGCTTCGATGGCCTGGTTGACATGTCCGGCGTCGGCGTAATTCTTGCTGTCCTGGCGGGCGTAATAGACGGCCTCCCGGATCAGGTCGGAAAGGACCAGAAAGCGCGAGGTGAGCCGGTTCTTGTCCTCAACCAGGCGCGCCGCGTATTCGACAAAGCGGGCCACGCCCCCGCGGTCGAAATGGAGCAGGTTTTCCTTGCGGCAGCGGGTGGCCACATAGCGGGCGTACTTGTTGATGTTCTTTTCCGTATTGTCCATGGTCAGGTCGAAATCGGCCTTGACCTTGAAAAATTTCCGGAAATCGGGATCGAGAGCGAAGAGAAGGTAGTAAAAACGCGCCGGTCCGATGAGGATGATCTTGCAGTTGAGGGGTACCGGTTCCGGTTTGAGAGTGACGAAGGCCATCATGCGGAACTGTTCGGTCATGTCCTCGATTTTGATTTCGCGATTGCGTATGCACCGCTTCAGCGCCTCATAGGTGTAGGGGTTGGCGAACAGTTCGCGGCAATCGAGCACCAGATAGCCGCCGTTGGCGCGGTGCAGGGAGCCGGCCTTGATCATGCGGAAGTTAGTGATGGCGTTGCCCATCTGGATGATGTGCTCGATACGGCCGAAGAGGTTGAAGTAGGTGGGGTTGGCCTCGAAGATCACCGGTGCTCCCTGGCAGCAGCAGTTGTCCACCAGCAGGTTGACCCGGTAGCGTTCCAGAGGCGATTCCTCTTTGGGGGTGGTTCCCGCCTGGGGAGCGAACTGGGCGAACTGGGGCGGGGCGGGACGGAACTCGTCGATGCGGTAGAGGATGTCCTTTTTGCAGTTTTGGAAATGCTTCAGCACCTCGTTGAATTCGCGGTATTTATCCTCCAGTTCCTCAAAGAGATGGCCGATGGCAAACAACAGGGCGTCCTTGGCCATCTGGCGGGTGGTTTCTCGAAGGGTTTTTTCCAATTCCCGGGCCTGCTGGAGAACCTCGTTGAGGCGATCCTTGAGCACCGCCGCCTTGCCGTCGATGTATTTGCGCTCGTCGGCGGAGAGTTTTTCATAATCATCCTTGGAGAGAGGCTTGCCCTCCGGGTTCAGGGGGACGATGATCAGGGTGCCGTCCCCTCCCTGGACGGTGAAACCGTCCCGGTTGGCCTCCTCCTCAAGATGCTGGAAAAGCTGGCGGTTTTTCTCTTGATAATCCTCGGCGAGACGGGCTTTTTGCTGTTCGAACTCTTTGCTTTCGAAAAACTTCGGGATCGCCTCGGCCAGGCGCCGCACCAGATCCTCCACGTCCCGGTGGAGTTCCTTGCCCTTGCCGCAGGGCAAAGAAATGCTTTTGGGATGGTTGTCATCCTCGAAATCATGCAGATAGCACCAGTCGTCCGGCACTTTTTCCTCGGCCGCTTTGGTCTCCAGCATCTTGCGGATGGTGGAATAGCGGCCGGTCCCCGCCTCGCCGAGGACAAAGATGTTGAAGCCCTGGTCCTGAATGCCGAGGCCGAATTCGATCGCCGTCAGCGCCCGGTCCTGGCCTATGGTGCCGTCCAGAGGGTCAAGTTCCTCGGTGGTGGAGAAAGCGAACTGGGCGGGATCGCAATTCCAGCAGAGATCTTCCGGGGCCAAATGCAAACTCTCTTTTACGCTCACAACGGTCTCCTTTCCATTGTTGCAATTCCATCTACGGGTGAAATCAAGCCGCGGCAGCGGGACAAAGGAGGGTTTCCGGCTTCATTCGATAAACTCTAACAATTGTTTGGAAGTGCGCAACATCGCCGGGAAAAAACCTGTGCTGAGGCAAGTCGGTGATTTTTGCGCGGTTCCGCGGTTTGCTCAGACATCCAGGACCGCTCCGGCGGCCAGGAAGGAAAAACGCCGACCGAAAAGAGCCGAAAGCTCGGCGGCCCGTTTTTGGCCGGTACAGTGACCGACAAGGATTCTCTGCACCTGAAAATCCCGCAGTGCCTCCACGGTTTTGGTGAACTGATCCTCGTCGGCCGGCGCCAGATGGGTGCCGCCGATGACGGCATGAAGGGAATCGATTCCCGTTTTTTCGTGAAAATGGCGGAGGATGTTGACCAGCCCGGCGTGGGCGCAGCCCAGAAGGAGCACCGGCCCGCTTTCGGTTTGGAGAAGCAGGGAGACGTCGTCCGCAACGGGATCCTGAACCATTTCCTCCGTGGCCGCCCGGGGGGTCACCAGACCCTCATCCCCCTTCTCAAAAGGAGTGCGCCGGGGGATCTCGCCGCTGAAAAAGAGACCGGGAAACAGTTCCGAGAACTCCCGTAAATAGTGGAACCGGGCGCCCATGCCGACAAGGGCCTCCTGCCGGTGGGGCACGCCGACAAAGCGGAACTCCTCTTTTCCCTTCCAGAAGCGGGGCCTGAAGATGTCGGGATGGGCGGTCACTTCCAGGGGGCCGGTGCGGGCCAAAACCACGGGGAGCCCGCCGGCGTGGTCATAGTGGCCGTGACTGAGGATAAAGGAGCGCAGCCCGGACAGGGTTTTGCCGAGAACATTCAGGTTGTGGCCGAGGGTCAGTCCCTGGCCGGCGTCGAAAAGATGGTTGCTCCTCTCGTTTTCGATGAGACAGGAGAAACCGTGTTCAGCGAGCACGGCAGTGTTTTTGCCGACACTGTTTTCACACAGGATGGTAAGGCTGTGGCGCATGTTTTTACCTTTTTTGGAAAAGGAAGGCGAGTTTGAAAAATATCCGTTACCTTACACCGCTCGGCATTTTTCCGTAAAGTCGGGAATCAGTTGTGGGTTGGCGTTTTACGGAGATTGTGTCATAGTTGCGCGGCACTTCCCGTTACCGTGAAACCAAGGAATCCCATGGAAAATGTGGCTATTGTCGGGGCTTCCAGTAAAGAGGAGCGATACTCTTGGAAGGCCCAGAAGATGCTCATGGAGCGCGGGCACCGGGTGTTTCCCGTGTCCTCTCTCGGCAAAAATGTGCTCGGGGTTGTCGGCTTCCGGAGCCTGCTGGAGATCACCGAGCCGCTGGATACGGTGACCCTTTATGTCGGCCCCGCCCGGTTGCCGGAAATCCTGCCCGCGCTGCTGGCGCAAAAGCCGCGCCGCGTCATTTTCAACCCCGGAACCGAACATCCCCAGGCGATGGCGGTGCTGGGCGGCCAGGGTATTCGGGTCGAGGCGGCCTGTACCCTGGTACTTCTGGCGACGGGACAGTTCTGAGGGGCTGGCGGAAAAGACCATGAAGCAACGGTGAACATCAAAGGAGTAGGCATATGCAGAAAAAAACCGTGAGGATCATGCCTTGCCTCGATATGCAGAACGGAAGGGTGGTCAAGGGGGTACAGTTTGTCGATATCCGCGATGCCGGGGACCCGGTGGAGTGTTGTCGCGCCTATTGTGAGACGGGGGCCGATGAACTGGCTCTTCTCGATATCACCGCCACGGTTGAGGGGCGGGGGACGATGCTGGAAGTGGTCGGCAAGGTGGCGGCTGCGGCCACGGTCCCCTTTACCGTCGGCGGCGGCATCAGCGATCTGGCGCTGGCCGAAGTGGTTCTCAAAGCCGGCGCCGACCGGATTTCGGTCAGCAGCGCGGCCTTCCGCAAGCCCGAAGTGATCGCCGAGATGGTCCGGGAATTCGGTTCGGAGCGGGTGACGGTGGCGGTGGATGCCGCCGTAAACCCTTCCTTGCCCTCCGGCTATGAAGTGTTTATCGACGGCGGGCGCACGGCGACGGGCGCCGACGCCGTGGAATGGATCAAACGGATTGACGGTTTCGGGGCGGGCACCATCCTGCCGACCAGCAAAACCACCGACGGCGCACGCACCGGCTACGATCTTCCCCTGATCCGCAAAACCCGGGCAGCGACGACCGCCGAGGTGGTCGCCTCCGGCGGTGCCGGCACATTGGACCACTTCTTTGAAGCTTACCAGGCGGGGGCGACCATCCTGCTGGCCGCGTCGGTGTTTCACTACCACGTCATCGCCATTTCGGAATTAAAGGCCTATCTCAAAGGGTGCGGTGTCCCCCTGCTGTAGCCGTCCGCCCAAAGGAAGCGTCTCTAACCCTTGTGCGGCCTTACGGCCGGGTTGGCGATAAACCACCAGAGAGGGAAGAAAAATGGCCAAAAAACTGGTGGCCATTGTCGGCAGTTACCGGCGCGAGGGGATCATTCATCAGGCCGTCGAGGGGGTTTTGCGGCAGACGAGGGAAAGCGGCCACGAGATCGAGATCGAGAGGATCGATCTGCTGGACCGGCAGGTCAAGTTCTGCACCAACTGCCGCGTCTGTACCCAGGCGGCGGGGGAACAGCCGGGCCTCTGCATTCTTCAGGACGACATGGCCGGGATCATCGCGGCCATGGCCAAGGCCGATTACCTGGTGTTGGCGGCGCCGGTCAACTGTTTCAATGTCACCGCCTTGTTCCGGTGTTTTTTGGAGAGGTTGATCTGCTTTGCCTATTGGCCTTGGGGCAGAAGGTCTCCCCGTGTGCGCAGCAAGAGGAAAGACAAAAGGGCCCTGCTGATCTCCTCTTCGGCTATGCCCGGTCCGCTGCAGCCCTTTTTAAGCGGCGCTCCACGGGCGCTGAAGGCCGCGGCAGACCTGTTGGGAGCCCGCACGGTGGCCGTTCTTCGTCTGGGTGGTGTCGCTGTCCGGAAGAAAGAGCGCCTGTCCCCAAAAGTTCAGGAGCGGATAAAGAGATCGACAGCAAAACTGCTGCTCTGAGGTCATCTGGAAAAGTTACCCAAAAAACATCCTCCCGTTCCGGGATCGGAAAGGCAAACAAAGCTCATGACCAAACACGCCAACGATCGCGCCCTGCGCTTTTATCACCATGTCCTGGGCCTGGAAAGATTGCATTATGGCCTGTGGCAGCCGGAAGACGAGCTGTCCCTCGCCAACCTGAAAGAGGCCCAGAAACGATATGAAGACCTGCTCATCGACCAGATGCCGTCACAGGTGTGCACGATCGTCGATGTGGGCTGCGGTACCGGCGTACTCCTCGCCCGCCTGAAAGAGATGGGTTTTCAGGCGGAAGGGGTGACCCCCGACCTCCATCAGCAGCAGGTGATGCAGGCCAAGGGCCTGGGGCCGGTCCATGGGTGCCGCTTCGAAGAGTTCGCGCCGCAGATCGCTTATGACTGCGTTATCATGAGCGAGTCGGCCCAGTACATTCCCCTGGCCCAGCTCTTCGTCAAGGTCAAAGAGGCCTTGCGCCCCGGGGGCTTTCTCATGGTTTGTGATTACTTTGTCTTAAACGATGTCCGCGGCATCATGGCCAAAAGCGGCCATAATTACGAGGGTTTTTTGGCCGCCGCGCAAAAGGAAGGTTTCCGTCTGGTGAAAAGCCGCGATATAACACGGGAGGTTCTTAAAACCCTGGATTTGGCCAAAACGACGGCCGAGAAGATCCAGCTGGCGGTGGAGATCGGCACGGAAAAGTTCCGCGACCGTCATCCCCTTTGGACCCGCTTGATCCAATTTCTGCTCAGGAAAAAATACCGGCGCCTGCAGGAGGAGAAGATCCTGATCGACGCTGGGGAATTCGCCAAAACCAAAACCTACCAGTTTCTCCTTTTTGAGCGGGAGGGAGGGGCAGGGGAGTCTTCCTGAAAACCTTTTCCCTTGCTTGCCGATTCAATCTCTTATCAGCCGCTGCTCCCCCGCGTAGAGGTTGAAGCGGGGAGGCCGCAGAAATCCCACCAGCGTCATTCCCTTTTCCCGCGCCAGTTGCACGGCCAGGGTGGTCGGGGCGGACACGCCGGCCAGCACCGGAAAGCCGGCGCGGCCGGCTTTGTCCGCCATCTCCAGGCTGAGGCGCGAAGAGAGCAGGCAGAAGACCGCCTCACGGAGGCGGTTTGCCAACAGCAGGCTGCCGATGCACTTGTCGAGAGCGTTGTGACGGCCGACATCCTCGGCAAATATCAGCAGGGAGCCGTTGCCGTCATAGAGGGCGGCGGCGTGGGTGGCCCCGGTTTGGGAAAAGATCCACTGATGGGTGAAGAAATCCTTCTGCAGTTCGAAGAGAAAGCGGGGGCTGAAACGCGGACCATCCCCGGAATCGAGGGGCGGCCGCTCCTTCGCGGCGGGATTCCCGCCACCTTTGACCGTCACGATATCGATGACGCCAGCGTTCAGGGGACGGACTTCCCGCACCTCCGCGCCAGCGTCGATGAGCCCCTGAGCGTAGCACCAGCCAACAGCCAGTTCCTTGTCCATCCCCGGCATTCGCAGGGCGTGGTTTTTTACGATACCGTTCACGGCGATTTCCAGGGGGGCTTCCACGGCGATCTTTTCCCTGCGGGATTTGAATCCCGAATCCCCATAGGCGATGATTTCCACCTGTTCAATCTGCATGGCGGCGGCTCCTCAAAATTGCTGAATTCACCAAAATTGGCCTTGTTTGAGAAAGGATAGAACAGGGTTGTTTTTTAAGCAACGCCGAATCGGGTTGGCCCGGCTTTTGCTGAACCTGAGATGCCCCCATATGCAGCTCCCCTTGCCGGCCGCCGCTTGCCAGCTTTATGGAAAAGGGGCGAACACACGGTTGTGGCCGACAATGAAAGGCTTCATCCCGTCACCGTCCCTATGGTACAAAAAAGGCCAAACACAAAGGCTGCGGCGATGCAACGCTTCTTGGGGAGAAGGAGAACAGAAGCTCATGGATGAAAGACATTCCTTTCCGGAAACCCGTTGCGCGGCCATGATCCGCCGGTCCCACGCCATTGTCGCCCTCACCGGCGCCGGCATCTCCACGGCGGCGGGGATTGCCGATTTCCGGGGGCCCAGGGGTCTCTATGCCAGCCGTCGCTACGACCCGGAACAGACCTTCGATATCGACGGGTTCCGCCGCGAGCCCCGGTACTTCTATGAATTCTGCCGTGATTTTGTCGATACCCTGAAGGAGATCCGGCCCACCTTCAGCCACCGTTTTCTGGCCGAACTGGAGGGTACAGGGAAGCTTTCCGGTGTGGTCACCCAGAACATCGACATCCTCCACCAACTGGCCGGAAGCCGCAATGTCATCGAACTCCACGGCTCCTGCCGGAACGCCGTTTGCATCTCCTGCCGACAAAGATATGAAGAACTGACCTATGAGTGGTGGGATCGGGCCATGGCCGAAAGCTCCATTCCTCCAGTCGCCTGTTGTCCCCTTTGCCGCGGGGTTCTCAAGCCCGACATCGTCTTTTTCGGTGAACTTGTCAAGGGCTTTGGAGAGGCTGAACGGCTTATCGCCGACTGCGATCTGCTGCTGATCCTCGGTTCCTCGCTTCAGGTCGCCCCCGCTTCCCTACTGCCCTGGAAAACGGAAGCGCCCACCCTGGTCATCAACCGCGGAGAGGTGATGCTTTCCGCAGCCGCCAACCGCACCTTTATCGACGATGACCTTGACGGCTATTTGCGAAACGTGGCGGGCCGCCTCGGCATGGGAAGTGTCAATGGAGATTTTGCTGTTTAAAAAATAGCGACCGCCGGTCTCACGGTTTCCTCTCTGAAAAGGATCTCTTCGATGGAATTCGATGATGTGCAAAATGTTTTCGGCGATCTCTTGCTCGAGGTGCGCTATGGCCTGGTGCTGGCCTACTATCGGCTCGGCAATCTGCGCCGCGCCCAGGAGGTCGCCGAAGAGGCCGCCAAGAACATGAAACTGGCGGCCCGTTATCTGCTGCGGTGGCGGGTTCGCCAGCCCAAGCTCGGCCCCCTGGGCATAATCCCTGACGGGGAGAACCGTGCCTGTTTTTACCGGGAGGAGATGCGCGAGGAGTGGCAACGCAGCGAAGGGTCTTTGCTGTGGCTGAAGAAGATCATGAAGATTGCCGGTGTGGGGTGTTAAGCAAAGAAAATGGTGCCCGCTACCCTGAGCCTCAAAACCCGTATTCTCTTTTTGGCTGCGTTGTTGGTGGTTGGTGCTTCCCTGGCTTCCTGGCTGGCTTTCCAAGCCCTCACCGAGGAAATCGTCGAGCGGTGGGGACGGCAGGTGGCGGAAATTCAGGTGCGTTACGACAGCGCTCGCCTGCTCCAGTCCCTGGAGCGGGAAATCGCCCTGTCCCGCCAGATGGCTGATTCGGTAACCCTCGTCAACTGGGCGAAGAACCCCGCCGACGAAAAACTCCGCGCCGAAGCGATCCGGCAAATGGAGAGTTTCCGTGACAATTTCCGGGACAAAAGCTACTTTGTCGCCCTTCGAAAAAACCTCCATTACTATTACAACAACGCCGCCAACGAGTTCGCCGGAAAGCAGTTCCGTTATGTATTGGACCCCGGCAAGGCCGAGGATGCCTGGTTTTTCCAACTGATCGAGGAGGGGCGGGATTTTCATCTCAACGTCAACCCCGATGTGGAACTGGGAGTGACCAAACTGTGGATCGATGTCCTCATGCGGGACGACGCCGGACAGATCGTGGGCATGGTGGGCACCGGCCTGGATCTGGACGCATTCCTGCAGAATATCGTCGACATCGGCCAGGACGGCATCACGACCCTGTTCGTCGACTATAACGGCGCCATCCAACTCTACCGGGACCGCAACTACATCGATTTCGCCAGCATCATCAAGCCGGAAGGGCAGAAGAACACCATCGACCTTCTTTTCGAGTTGCCTGAAGACAAGCGGCAGGTTCTCTCCATGCTGTCAATCCTCAAAAAGGACGGGGGCGAAGTCGGAGCGGTGGAAAGCCGGTTTGTCACGGTGGAGGGGCGGAAACAGCTGGCTGGCGTCGCTTTTCTGCCGACCATCGGCTGGTTCGAGATCACTTTTCTGGACTTGAAGACCCTGCTGCCCGTCAATCATTTCCTGCCTTTGGCTGCCGTTTTCCTTGTCACTTTGGCGATAACCCTGGTGGCCTTCCATCTTTTTGTCCGGAAACGGGTGCTGCAGCCGATCATCGACCTCGGTACCGCCGTGGAACAGGTGCGTCACGGCGATTTCCGCCTGCCGACCCTGGCCAAGCCGGACAATGAAATCGGCCGCCTGATGGGGCATTTCGAAGAGATGGCCGACGCCCTCAAGGCGTCGACCGAGGATCTGCAGCGCCAGGTGGATGAACGGACCCTGGACCTGCACCGTCTGGCGCGGGTGGACTCTTTGACCGACCTGAAGAACCGCCGCGGCGTCGATGAGGTGTTGGCTGCGCAGATTGAACAATGTGCGCGCTTGGGAAGTCACTTCGGTGTCCTGTGGATGGATGTCGATGGTTTCAAGGCGATCAATGATCGTCTGGGCCACCAGACGGGGGATGTGGTTCTTCGCGATGTGGCCCGGTGGCTGCGTTCCTGTCTGCGCCCCTATGACGAAGCCGGGCGCTGGGGCGGGGATGAGTTTGTGGCCGTCCTTTCCTTCTGTGACGGCAGAACGTTGCAAATGGTCGCCCAGCGTATCCGCTGCCGGGTGGAAGAAGAGAGCCGGAAATTAAACGTCCCCGTCACGGTGAGTATCGGCGGCTATCTGGTTGGGCCGAAAGATGGACTGGACAGGGTTCTGCACCAGGTCGATCAGGCTCTTTACCGGGCCAAGGAAGAGGGTCGCAATCGGGTGTGGATCGAAACGGAGCCCGCCTTTCCCCAAAAGGGGCATGAGTGAGGCCGGAACTTGGCGTCATCGAGGCCAAGAAACGAGTCGTCGATTTTCCCCCTGAAGATGCCGTTTCCGGTGGAAAATTATTTACAAGCTCCGGGATAAGTTGTATGAAATATAAAAGTTCATCAATGGGCGGTTAACTCAGCGGGAGAGTGCCATCCTCACACGGTGGAAGTCGCCGGTTCGAATCCAGCACCGCCCACCAAGCGACTTGTCGAAGGTTTTCCGGTTTGTCCGGGAAACTTTTTTGTGATCCCGGCACTGTTCCCCCCGTCTTTTTGTGGGCGAGGAATAAAAGGCAAAAGGACTTGGCCTGAGAAATGGCTGAGTCCTTTTTTTGTTTTGACCCAGAGGGAGGATCCTTCAGCGGGTTGCCGTGAAGGGTGTGGACTTGGAAGTAGTCGGATAAAAAGAAAAGAACCCGGTCATTCATCCAGGCCATGGCTGGCTCCGGCCGATGTGGCGGATTTTTGGTGAAAAATGCATTGATTGAGTCATTGAATCAAGGCGCGGCCTTGTGAAAAGTCAAGAATTTGACAACAGTCGACTTTCCGCTGACGGGCCTGCGGCGGTGGGAAAGGCGTTTTGGGCTGTTGACGCGGTTTTTCCGGCCAGGCGGGCATGTTGCCCGTAAAAAGGTAACGAATCCGGGAGAAATGATCCTTTTGGGCAGGTGGGTTCCTGGAGAATAGTCGCTCCTTCCAAAAAAACGTCCTTATGTAAACGAAAAAGAGGTACTTTTTGACACAAAAAGGGTATTTTTATGAAATCATTTTAAATTCCACTTTGGAGAACGAAAAATGACCCCCCCAGATGAGTGCAAACCAGTCCAGGATTCCATGCCCATCATGAAGCGACTCAAAGAGGAAACCGCTGCATACCACGCCAAACTGGAATCCCTTCCCTTCTTTAAGATGCTCATGGAGCATCGCCTGCCCTTGGAGTGCTATGTCAATCAGCTCCGGGCCCTGTCGATAATCCATGGCGTTTTGGAAAGCGAGATGGCCGGGGAGAAAGCGGTGGCGGTCTTCTGGGATGACAGCCTGCGCAAGCTCCCCTTGCTGGAAAAGGATCTCGCTTATTTCCAGCCTCGCGTTCTTTTGGACGCCCGGGGACCCGTTGCCGCGGCCCTGGCCGTGACGGAAAAAATCCGCTTGCGGAGGGTGGAAAAACCGATCACCTTGCTGGGCTGTCTTTATGTTTTTGAAGGGTCGATCCTCGGCAACAGGATGCATCAGGCGGATATCGCGGCAAACTTTCACCTGGAAGGGGTAAACGGCTGCCGCTATTATTTCAGCTATGGCGATCAGGTGGGCGCCCGGTGGCGGGAATTCTCCCAAAAAATCAACGACACACTGGGAGACTCTGCAGACCATGGCGATATCGTTGCCGCCGCGGACGAGACTTTCGCCGGGCTGGAGACCCTGTACAGGGCCCTCTACCCGCTCGAAAAGAGCGCCCAATCCTTTCACATAACGCGCATCAATCCGGAAGCCGGAAATCATCCGATGCCGCAGGACGAAAGGGAAATCGGCGCCGCCTTAAGGGCCAGTGCTCAGGGTTGGAACGAATTTGGCTATTACCTGCAGCGTTATGGCCAGCGGGGAAAACGGTTTTCCGACAGTGACACCTGCTGGCTGGCGACCTTGGCCGCCCTGGAGCCGGCAATAGTCCGCCAGCAGATAGACTGGCTCTGCAGGGTGCTGGCCAGCCGCGGCATGCCGACGATCATGATGGAATATTCCTTGCGTTTTTTGTCCGCAGAGCTGGCCAAAGTGGTTCCGGAGAAACAAGCCAGTTATCAAAAGCTGGTGGATGCCGCCGACTCTCTCCGGGCAGCCAGGGAAAAGATCGTTGCCAGTTCGGATCTGCAATCCCTGAGCGCGGAGTTTGACCAGGCCATCCCTGATGACATGGCCCAAGATTACCGCAACACCGGGAAACTCCTGGTAGCTGCGGTCGCCGATGAAAAAGGGGGTATCAAGGGAAGCGTTGCCGCCCTGCAGGGGTGGTTGACCGATCCGCAACGATTTTCCGGGGGATGGATAGGCGCCGTCACCTCCATCCTGCAAAAAGCCCAGCGGATTGTGGCGGCAGGTTCCGACCAGGTTTCTGAACCCGGAGAATAAAGCCATGGTTGATGAAAACCTTTATCAGGGTTACCTGAAAGCCCTTCTCGCCGGAAGACGCAGCGAGTGCCACGATACCGTCACGGGTTTGCTGGCCGCCGGTATCGGGGTCAAAGAGCTGTATGACCGGCTGTTTCAACGGAGCATGTACCGGGTAGGAGAACTGTGGGAGGAGAATCAGATCACGGTCGCCAACGAGCATTTGGCCACATCCATCACCGAAGGTCTGCTGAATCTTGTTTATCCGACGATTTTTGCTTCCGAACGCATCGACAAGAAAGCCGTCATTTCCTGCAGTGCCAACGAGTTTCACCAAATCGGCGGCAAAATGGTCGCCGATATAATGGAACTCAACGGTTGGGACGGACATTTTCTGGGGGCAAACACGCCCATTGAGGCCCTTCTGGAATATGTTCAGGAGATACGTCCCGATCTTGTCGCTCTTTCTCTGAGTATTTTATCCAACATAGGAAACCTTACTCAAAGTATTGATGCCATTAAAAGCGATTTCCCCAGCCTGGATGTGCTTATCGGCGGACAGGCTTTTCGGTGGGGAGGGGCCGACGTCGCTCGGCAGTACGCCGGCGTGGAATTGATACCCTCCCTGGATGAGTTGGAAAATCTGCTGAAAAAAATCTGACATGATTCGAGACATGACCGTATCCAGTGAAGCCATAGCCTATTTGCAACAGCAGGCTCCTGTTATTTTTCTGGTTCTTGAAGAAAATGGAGTTGTTGTCGCAGCGAATGAACACACCAAGGAGGTTTTTGGTGGTTCACCGGTCGGAAAGCATTTTAAGGATTTAATAATTGATTTCAGGCATAATTTTTCGATTGATAAAATAAACGAAGATCCGTCCAGAGAAACATTGATCAACATAACGACTGGTTCAGGTTTGCCGCGGAGCTATTATTTTACTTTTAAAAAACTATCTGGCCACTTTATCGTTTTTGGACGTATTGATTTTGAAGAATTTGAAAAAATGCAGAGAGAAGTAATCTCTCTAAATAAGGATTTAAACAACCTGACCCGGGAGCTGTATAAAAAAAATGCTTTGCTCAAAAAAACCAATGATGATCTTAAAATCGCCAACGATAAAATTGTCGAAATTTCCCGCAGAGATCCATTGACACAACTTTATAATAGACGTTATTTTGAGGAAAAAAAAGGGTTAGAGCGAATTGCCGGGATTCACCCGAAAAGGGTGCGGACCATAGTAGCTCAGGCCCGAGAGATGACGGGGGAGGCCGAGAAAGGTCGGCACACCTGGCTAGAGGAAAAAGGCGAGGGTAAAGGTCGTCTGGTATAATCTGAGGAGTATCAAGCAGGCGCCGGAATTCACGGAGAAGTCCTTGCCGACTCGTGATTTGGAGGCGGGACACCTTATTTTTACAGAGGAGTTCATCATGTCCCAAGAAAAAGTCCGTCAAAAAAACGGTAATATGACCATCGGTGCCTTGGTCGCCGAAGATTACCGGCTTGCAGACGTCTTCGAGAAATACGGCATCGACTTCTGCTGCGGTGGTCATGCGACCCTTGCCGCCACCTGCCAGGAGAAAGATCTCGACCTGACTAAGATCCTGCAGGAGATTGAAGTCGTCGGAAAAGAGTCGATTGGTCGCAGTGAAAACTTTGCGGCCTGGCCCCTGCCGTTTCTTATCGACTACATCGTCAACACCCATCATGCCTATCTCAAAGAGAATGACGAACAGATTGTCGCCTATGCCCGCAAGAGCGCCGAGGCGCATGGCGCGCATCACCCCGAGGTGATCGAAATCGCCGCCATCTTTGCCAAGATTTCCGACGATATGGCAGTCCACTTAAAAGCCGAAGAAGAGGTCTTCTTCCCGGCCGTCAAACGTGTCGATTCGGCCGTCGGTAGCGGGCAGAACCCGCAAACCGATGACCGCGTCCTGATCAAATCCGCGCTGACAAAACTGTATCGTGAGCACGAGGAGGTCGGCGATGCCATCCACAAAATTCGGCATCTCGCCACGAATTATGCGATCCCGGAGGACGTCTGCAACACCTTTGTCGTCACCTACCGCAAACTCAAGGAATTCGAGGACGATCTGCACAAGCATGTCCATCTCGAAAACAACATCCTCTTTCCTAAGGCGGCTCAACTCTGACCGGGGGCATGGGGCACTGGCGTTATAAAATCCAAAGGAGAAAGACCATGAACGGACAGGCAGGAAAATCAATGTTGTTGGTTTGGACCATTTTCCTCCTTGTACTGGCGGTGATGCTTCCCGGCCAGGCCATGGCCCATTGTGACACCCTCGACGGGCCGGTGATCGCCGACGCACGGACCGCCTTGGATCAAAACGACATCACCCCGATTCTCAAGTGGATTACTGCTGAGGATGAAAAGGCCGTTCGCGCCGCGTTCGTCCAGACTCAGGTGGTACGCAA
>JAAYDE010000043.1 GCA_012729375.1 Deltaproteobacteria bacterium
GCCGACGGCGTTCATCTCGACGACCACCGGGTCGGTGAGGATGGTTTTGGCCAGTCCGGCAAAAAGAGTGATCGTGCCCTGGTACAGGGTCAGGGGAATGATGGAGAAGAGGACGCCGATGCCCAGGGTGGAGGTCAGGGCCACCGAGGCGATGCCGTCGAGAGCAGCCTTGGCGTAGAGGATGGTCGGCCGGCCGCCGAGCCCGTCCTGGATCGAGCCCATGATGGCCATGGCGCCGACGCAGTAAATCAGGCTGGCGGTTACGAATCCCTTGGCGATCTGGCCGCTGCCGGAAAACCGTCTCTGCAGGAACAGGCCGAAGTTCTCCAGACGGGTTTCGATGCCCAGGACTTCGCCGCCAAGGCCGCCGCCGATAAGGGCGCCGATGACGATGAGGGGCTGGCGGCTCTGCAGCGACAGCTGCATGCCGATCAGCAGAACGGCCAGGCCGAGACCGGCCATGATAGTGAGTCGCGTCTTTTCGCTGATCAGCCTGCCGCACAGCCGGCCGATGAGGCAGCCGATGGCGATGGCGGCGATATTGACCAGGGTTCCTTGCAGGATCATAAGGGACAATCTTCCGGAAAAAGGTAAAAAAACGGGTCAAATCTAATGCGGAAGAGGGCGTTTTGGCAATGGCAATCGTCTTTCGGAAAGAAAAACCTTTTCAAACGGTGCAATGAGATAAATCATCCGAGGCATGGAGAAAGCGGCAGCCCAAACCGTTTCCTTGTGGCCTTCAATGCTGTCCCGGGATAAAATATAAAAACAAACAGGCATTCGAAACGGCCTTTGGGCCGACAACAATCACCGATGGAGGAGAGTGTCATGCGGAGTTTTGTCAGAACGTTGGTGGTCGTGGCAATTACCATTCTTTTGGCCGGGTGTCTGCAACCCAGAGCGGACAAGGCCCAGGCTCAAAGGATCATTGATGAGATGGCGAACGAAACCCTGACAAGGCTTCATCACGCCAACCCGGAAACCCGCAACAAGGTCCGCCTCGCCCCGGGCTACGCGGTTTTCGACAGCACCAATGCCAACCTTCTTTTGGTCGGCGGCGGTACCGGTTACGGCCTGTGCGTCAACAATGAAAACGGCGCGAAGGTTTATATGAACATGGCCCAGGTCGGGGTCGGCCCGGGGCTGGGTGTCAAGGATTACCGCCTGGTTTTCATCTTCAAGAGCCGCGATGTGCTGACCCGATTCATGGACCAGGGATGGGAATTCGGTGGTCAGGCGGATGCGGCGGCGAAATCCCCCGACAAAGGCGGGGCCTTGGGCGGTCAGGTTTCCTTCCAGCGGGATGTGGAGATCTATTCCCTGACCAGCGCCGGTGTGACCCTGCAGGCCATGGTGGCGGGAACCAAATACTGGAGGAGCACCAAGCTTAATTGACCGGCAACCTGGGGATTCGCCCCCTTCGGTGCGGCAGGAACAAAACGTACCTGACTTTTGCGGCTGCGGCCGGTTTTCGGACAAAATCAGCGGATCTGAGCTTGCAGGATAATTTTACCCTGTTTCCGGCCACGAAAACGCCAGATCGAGGCGATCCGGCGCCGGTAACCGCCGGGGCGGGCGAAGGTATGTGCCCTCAGCCGATCTTTTCGCCATCTTCCGCGCCGACCCCTTTCAGGCAAACCCCGCCCTGTGCCCGGTCCTCATTTTCACCAATCCTTTTTTCCCTTCCACAATATTAATTTGCATTAATTATCAAGGTCCGTTTTTCAGGCTGCGATCACCGGCACGTTTCTGCTGTTTGCCCGCACTGCAAATACCTCTTCCGTCCGCCCAGGTGCAGCTTTGTCGAGCAGGCGCGGGAACAGACCGCCTATTTCACGAAGAAACCTTTCAGTCTAGGGAAAAACAAGAAATCCGGGGCTCTGACAAGGGGGAGGGTTCTGGAAAATGTAGAATTACAAAAACTGTAAGTCTTGGTAAATCCAAGCGACGCAGTACAGGGGCCAAAGGCGCGGTTTTCCATCAGCCTGCTGAACTGGCTAAAGGTTCCCAGGCACATCTTTTGCTTAAACACTAAACCAGTGGCCTTGCAAAAGAACAAAAACCGGCCGGCCGGTTCCTTTGGGGCCGGCGTTGTTTTCTGCGCCGCGATCAATGCCTGCGGCCGGAGGAGATTCCCTTACGAACGGCTCCTTGTTCATCTTTACCGACCCGGCCGTCTCCGGCTGTGACGAAGGCCCTGCTTCCTTGCTGGGCAACGCCTTTCAGCGCCTGCAGGCCAACGACCTTGCGGCCGGTGACGCCTTTTCCGCCGCCCTCGGCCGTGGGCAGGAGGAGCTCGGCGGGCCGACGCCCCTGGAACGCGTGCGGCTCGGCTTCCTGCTGGGGATTGCCCGGCTGCGCCGTATCCGCATCGAGGAGGCCTTGAGCGCAGCCCAGACTGCCCTGCGGCAAGCGGCGGCGCTTCCCTGGCCCGCGGAGAAAACCCTGGTTCCCACCCATTTCTCTCCCGAAACCGCGCAACCCCTTTACGATCAGACCCGGGCCGCACTCCACACCGCCGGCCTGTTGGCGCTGCCCACCGGCGGCGCTCTTCTCGGCCTGACCAGGGAAGGGCGGCTGCTGCCAACCGATAAGGATCTCGATCTGCTGCTTCCCCACAGTCAGATTCGGCGGGCGGGGGAAATCCTCATGACGCTGGGCTGGAGACCCTGCTGGACCTCGCTGCGCCTGGCCAATCTGCAGGCTTTTCTGCACCCCGGCACCGGGACCACCCTTGATCTGATCGGCTTCCTTCATGATCGGCAGCGGGACAAGATCTTGACCGGCTGGTGGCTCCCCGGCTTCCCGCTGGCTGAAGGGCGCCTAGTGGAGCTGTCCATGCCCCGCCCCGTGGCCTTTTTTGGCCCTTTCGGTTTTTTCTGGAAACTGGAAAACCCCGAGACCTGGGTTGCGGAGCTGTTCGGCCCCTTCTGGCGCACCCCCGACCCCGGTTTCGACACCCTGATCGAAACCCCGGCCCTGGTCTCCGTCACCCCCTTTACCCGCTGCGTGGTTCTGCTGCGGCTATTGGAAGCCTGGCTGACCGGGCACCGCGTCCGTTTCCTGCGTCTGTTCGCCGCTCTCAAGCGACGCGTGCCTGCCGCTTTCAACGATATGCCGATTTCTTTTGCCGATGAATTGATTCCACCCCCCACCCCATGGAGAATTCTATGAGCGTTCCCTCCGACTCTTTTTGCCAGGTTCTGCAGGAAGCTTCTCCCCTGTTGCGGGACGGGCGTCACGAGATTGTTTTCATCCTCGATTCCCTGGTTGAATGGCAAATCCTGGCCGAAGCCGCCCCGCTCGGCTGTGCCGTGGTGCTTCTTGACGGCGGTGGCGATGCTCTGGCGCAGATGGCCGATTACCTGGCCGATCTTCCCCCC
>JAAYDE010000044.1 GCA_012729375.1 Deltaproteobacteria bacterium
AGGTCCAGCCCTTCGATGTAGGCGTACTCCCCAGAATAAACTGACCTGAATATCGAAGGGATTACGACCTTGCGCTTCGTCGTCGAAATACTTCTCCACCCGCGAATAAACTGACCTGAATATCGAAGGGATTACGACGGTGGCCGGGCGCTGCCTGTAGCCTTCCCAGACGCGGGAATAAACTGACCTGAATATCGAAGGGATTACGACCTATATAGCTGGTGGGCTACCTCATGCTCCGTAAACCGAAGAATAAACTGACCTGAATATCGAAGGGATTACCATCGGCAACCTTGCCGGTGTGGACGAGAAAGCAGAATCCTGCCAATCTGAGTAAAAATCGGGAGGATTCCATCATGATCGTCCATGTCAACACTCAGGGCGCCCGGATCCTGCGGGAAGGCCGTCACCTGCTGGTCAAAAAAGAAGCCGACATCTACCACACCCTCTTCCCCCACCGCCTCGAACAGCTCCTCATCTACGGCAACGTCAGCCTCACCCCCTCGGCTCTCAAGCTTCTTTTCCGCGAGAACATCGACACCGTCTTCCTTCGCCAGGACGGCCGTTTCGTCGGCCGCCTGGCCGTCGACGAAGGCAAAAACGTGCTCCTGCGCAAGGCCCAGTTCCGCCTCAGCGACGACGACCCGTTCTGTCTGCGCGCCTCTCGCGCCATGGTTTCCGGCAAACTGGCCAACATGGTGGTACTGCTGCAGCGCATCAAGCGATCCCGCGATTCCCGGGAGGCGGGAAAGGCGGCGGTTCAAGTCAAGGAGATCCTGGATCAACTTCCCAAAGCCGACAACCTGGAAAGCCTGCGCGGCCTCGAAGGGCAGGCCGCCGTCTGCTACTTCGCCGGCTTCCGCGCCGGCCTCGATCGGGATTTCGGTTTCCGCAAGCGGGTGCGCCGCCCGCCGACGGATCCCGTCAACTCCGTCCTCTCCCTTCTCTATACCCTGCTCCTCAACCGCATCATCGCCGCTGTGCGCGTCGCCGGGCTCGATCCCTATCCGGGCGTTTTTCATGCCCTCGACTACGGGCGCTTCTCCCTGCCCCTCGATCTCATCGAGGAATTCCGTACCCCGGTCGCCGACACCCTGACCCTCTCCCTGTTCAACCTGGGCGTTCTCAAGGAGAAGGATTTTTTCACCCTGCAGGTTGAGGAAACCCTGGATCTGCCCCAGGAGGAAGAGGACGCCATCGACCGCGCCTGCGCCGACCCCCTGGGACGGATGGGTATGCCCGAAGAGAGCGAGGATGTCTCCGATCTAGAGGGAGACCAGTTCGTGGAGCGGGAGGAGGAACCGCAGACGCCCACGGGCAAGCCGCCCGTCCGCCTTTATCCCGAGGCCTTTCGGCGGCTGCTCACCGCCTTTGAGAAAAAACTGCAGACCGAGTTCTACCACCCCGTTGCCTGCCGGCGCATGACCTACGCCGAAACCACCATCTTCCAGGCCCGCCAGTACCGGCGCCTGGTGGAGGGAGAAATCGCCGAATATACTCCCTTCCTGCTGAGGTGAAGAATGCTTGCCCTGGTCATGTACGACATCAGCGACAACAAAAGCCGCACCCGGCTGCACAAACAGCTCAAGGAATTCGGCCTCAACACCCAGAAATCGGTTTTCGAATGCGAGGTCGCCTGGGACACTCTGGAAAAGCTGATCGAAATCGGGGAAGGCTGTCTCGACCCGGAAACCGACTCGTTCCGCATCTATCGCGTCTGTGAGCGCTGCCGCCGCAAGGTGGCGGTTTCCGGACAGGGGATCAAACTGGTCGGACTGGATTACATGGTGATCTGATGAATATGATTGTCGCCTACGATATCGCCGATCCGCGCCGGCTCATCCGCGTGGCGAAGATCATGAAGGACTACGGTCTGCGGGTGCAGAAGTCGGTGTTCGAGGTCGAGACCGATCCGCGGCTGTTCCGGGAAATGCGCCGCCGCATCGAAAAGGAGCTGGTTTCCGACGAGGACGGGGTCAAATACTTCCCCCTCTGCAAAGGCTGCGCGGAGGTTTTCTTCGCCGCCGGCGTCGGTTCCGATGCCGATGCCCGTCGGGACTGCCTGATTTTGTAAAAAAATCCCGCCACCCATGGCCGCCGCCAGCTAGCGGTTTTTAGGGCGGCCTTTCTTGGTGTTTTTTCCATCTTCCCGAGAGCCAAGGGTCTTTGGTTTTACGCCCGTTTCCTCAAGCTCACTCAAGTTGCCAGGTCGCAAAGGAGACCCGAAACCAAAAACCCGGAAAAAGGGGCTCCTTCGCTTATAAAAACGCCTGTTTCTTCTTCTTGGCGATCTGGTTTGCGTTAAAAGACCTCGCGGTTGGTGAAAAGTTACATATAATTTATTTTAACCGGCAGGGTCGGTAAGAAAGGGGCCCTCTCTCAGGAACCCGACATCGGCCGGTTTCCCTTCTCCTCCCCGGCCCATCCCGCCAGGGAAGGTGAAACCCATTTCCCTTCTTCCCGCGGCGGCAGAAGGCGAGGCAAAGGGGGTGATTGGCCGGCCGGAGCAAGTGATAAAGATGGAAAAAAGGATTCAGGTGGTTTTTTCGACAAAAAACAAAACTCGGGGAGATCATATTTATGAAAAAAGCACTGTGTGGGCTTCTGTTTTTCGTCCTGGCCCTTCCCTTCCTCGCCTTCGCCGACAGCCCTCCCGCCAAGGAAATCCGTATCTATCAGGATGCCTCCTACTCCGGGTCGGCCTCCAACCTTTCCAGGAACCAGGCCAACCTGGTCAATACGGGATGGAATGACAAGATTTCCAGCATTCAACTTGGGTCCGACGTTTTGAAGGTCATTGTCTACGAGCACATCAACTACAAGGGCAAGAAAAACACGATTAAAGGAAACACCAACTTCGGCGGCACCTGGTGGAACGACAAGATCAGTTCCCTGGAGATCTATCTGATGCCGGAACCGCCCGCTTCCGGCACGGTCAGGTTCTACTGGGACGGCGAATATTCGGGGAGTTCCTTCGAGGCTTCAGGCGTGCAGGAAGATGCCAACCTGGTCGATTCGGGGTGGAATGACAGGATTTCCAGCATCATGATAGGATCGGCGGCCAAGGTGAAGGTCTGCGAGCATATCAACTTCGGCGGGACCTGCAAAACCTATCAGAGCAACGTGGATTTTTCCGGCACCTGGTGGAACGACAAAGTCAGTTCCTACCGGGTTCTGCCCAAATAATTTCAAGGCAAGCAAAGGAACTTTATTCATGGCAAGCGAACCGCCCAAAGCCGGGCTAAACCTCCCCTTGGGCCGCATCTTCGCCGTCGAAGAACGGCGCCGGATCACCCCGGCGGAGC
The DNA here is from genome assembly GCA_012729375.1 of Deltaproteobacteria bacterium. Classification (GTDB taxonomy): domain Bacteria; phylum Desulfobacterota; class Desulfuromonadia; order Desulfuromonadales; family JAAYDE01; genus JAAYDE01. The sequence continues at coordinate 3,306 of JAAYDE010000044.1, forward strand.
GGCGCCGGATGCTGGTGGCGGGAATTCCGGAACTGGCCGCCCTCGACGGCGTCCAGCAGCCCCCCGAATACCACGCCGAGGGGGACGCCCTCATCCATACCCTGCTGGCTCTGGAGGCCGTCCCCGCCGACGCCGATGAGCGGGTCTTCTGGGCGGTGCTGCTCCATGACGTCGGCAAGGCGCCGACGACGGCTTTTCTGGACGGGCGCTGGCGATCTCCGGGGCATGAAGCCGCCAGCGAGAAGATGGTTCCGGGCATCCTGAGCCGTCTGGGCCGCCAGGAACTGGCCGCCGATGTGGCCTGGCTGGTCCGCCACCACGGCTTCCCCCTCAGCTGGAGCAAGGAACCTCTGCAACGGCTGACCGCTCACCAGCGGCGCTTCTGCGCTCATCCATTGTTTCCCCTGCTCATCGCGGTGGCCCGCGCCGATGTCTCCGGATCCCTGGGCGGAAGCGACAAAGGGCAGCGCCTGGAGGCCATCGAGACCCTGTGGAGACTGGGCGAAACAACTTTTGGAAAGTCCTGATCCGGTGCCCAGCGGCTTTCGCCACCGCGGCCCGCCGTTAAGCTTTTCCCCGATCCGCCGGTTCTTTCGGCAAGGTTGCCGTTGTGGCCGAGCCTTTCCTTTCCTGGCATAAACAAGTGGCCGTTACCGATATCCCATTTCAAGCCACCGCAAAGGAAAGGAAAAGGAAGATGACAGGAACAACCAAAAAGGGGTTACTTTGGGCAATGGTTTTTTTCCTGATCTGTTCGGGATGCGCTTCCATCGTCAGCAAAACCGACTATCCCGTCAGCATCCACAGCACTCCGGAACAGGCCGCCTTCGTCATCAAGAACAAAAAGGGGCGCGAGGTGCACCGCGGTCTCACCCCGGCCAGCATCACCATGAAGGCCTCGGCGGGCTTTTTCCAGGGGGAAAGCTATACCGTTGTGTTCGCCAAGGAAGGTTATGAGGAGGTCGTCGCCACCCTCAACGCCACCCTCGACGGATGGTATGTCGGCAACATCATCTTCGGCGGGCTGATCGGCATTCTCATCGTCGATCCGGCCACCGGCGCGATGTGGAAACTGCCCGATGATCTTTCCGTGTCCCTGAACGAAACCGCTGAGCGGAAAAACCAACAGGCATCCCTGCACATCACCACCCTGGACCGGGTCCCCCGATCGCTCCGGCACCGGCTGGTTCCGGTCAACTGAACCGGCGCCCTGACGCCGACTCCCTCTGAACCGACGATCCCAGCCGCCAAGGGCTGCGCCAAAGCCACCTCGCCGCCCCCTTGACGATCCTGTCGAAAACTTAAATTTCGCCAGGACCGTCAAGGGGGTTTTTTAATGGGGTCATTTTTTGCATAAGCCAGCCCCAACCGGCCGGATGACCGGATTATCGATAGGCAGCCAATGCCTTTTCAAGGAGGAGCATTTAGATGAAAAGAAGATCGGTTATTGCCATTGCAGGATTCCTGGCCGCTTGTCTTTTGGTCCCTGGCTGGGGAACAGCCCTTGCCGAAAAGGCGCCGCCGCCCTTGGCAAAGCCGGTTATCGGGGTCATTCTCCCCTTCTCTCCGGCCTTTGCCACCATCGCCAGGGAACAAAAAAACGCCATTGACCTGGCCGTCGCGGAAGCGGGCGCTCCGGTGGACATCATCTTCAAAGACGGGGGCGGTGACGGGCCCACCTCGACGGCGGCCTTCAACGAGCTTTTCGGCGGGGGGAAAACGCCCCTGGCGGTGATCACCTGCTCCAGTTGGGCTTCCGGGGCCGTCCATCCTCTGGCGGCGGAAAAAGGGGTCTTTCATATCGCCATCGCCAGCGCGGCGATGAGCAGGACCCATCCGCGCCACTCGGTGCGCTTCACTCTGGACGCCGCCCAGGAAGCGCGGCAGCTGCGGGAATATCTTACCCGCTTTCAGCGCATCGCCGTTTTTCACATGGATAACGACTACGGAACCAACTGGGCCAAAATATTGAAACAGGATCTCGGCGGCCGGATGGTCATTTCCCTTCCTTATGATCCGGAAAACAAGGATTTCCGCCCCGCCCTGGCGCGTATCGGTGAGGAAAAACCCGACGCCCTGGTGCTGCTCAGCGCCGGCACCGCCGCTGAGATCGCCCGCCAGGCCCGGGAAACGGGAATCGACGCCCAGCTCGTCGGCACCCGCCCTATCGAGCGCCGGGAACTGCTGGACAAATCCGCCTTCACCAACGGCCTGGTTTACACCTATCCTTCCCACAGTTTCACCCATCCCGTCATTCAGGGTTACCAGGCCGCCTACGGCGCGCCGCCGACCATTTTCGGCCTGGAAGCCTACGATGCCGTAACCACCCTCCTGGCCGCCCTGGGAGAAGGGCCGACAAGCCCCGAGGCGCTCTTTTCCTGGTACGCGAAACGGGTTTATCAGGGCGCCCTGGGGGAGGTCACCTTCGATGAGCAGGGGGATGCCGTCTATCCCTATCTCTACAAACAGATTATCAACGGCCGCTTTCAGATCGCCGATTTCCAGTATCCCCTGCTACTCGAAAAAACCCGTCAGGAGATACTCCAGATATTCCACAAAATGGATCAGGACGTCGCCCTGGCGGCCGCGGAGCTTTCCGCGGCCGGCCTCACCGGCAAGGAGGCGGACGCCATCCTGCAGCGCCTCTGTGAAAAAAACGAGCATGCTTACGACTGCGTCTCCGTCGATGCCCGGGGGACCATCGTCAATGTCGCGCCCGTCGACTATGCCGCCGTTATCGGCTCCAGCATTGCCGGCCAGGAACAGATGATCCGCCTCCATGCCACCCGCCGGCCGGTGTTCAGCCAGGCCATCGAAACGGTGGAGGGCTTTGTCGGTTTCGACCTGCAGCACCCTGTTTTGGACCCCAAAAGACAGTTTATCGGCTCAGTCAGTATTTTGACTCATCCCACTTTTTTTGACCGGATCGTCAGCGGCAAGGTCGCCAACTTCCCGGTGGAGATTTTCCTCATGCAGAAGGACGGGCGCATGGTCTACGACCTCAACAAAGAGGAGATCGGCCGCAACGTTTTCACCGATCCCCTCTTCACCCCGTACCCCGCTCTGCTGAAAGTCGCGAAAAAGATGGCGGAAAGTCCGCGGGGCAGCGGACGCTACGATTTCCTCGACAAGAAGCTGGAGAAAAAAGTGGCCAAAAAGCTGATCTGGGACACCCTCGTGCTCCACGGCACCGAATTCCGCCTGGCCCTCGCCTACCTTGAAGGGTAAAACCGCGAAAGGAAAAGATCTTTTTTGTCTGCTGGTTGTCACCCAAAAGGATGAAAAATGAAAAAGTTGCTATTTGCCTTCGTCGTGCTGCTGCTGGCCGGCTGCCTCTCTTCGGCACCTAGGGATTCCGTCACCCAGACCTCCACCATCGACGCCCTGCTGGCGGGGGTGTACGACGGCGAAATGACCCTGAAGGAATTGCTCCGCCACGGCGATCTGGGCATCGGCACCTTTGAGGGCCTCGACGGCGAAATGGTGGTGGCGGACGGCGTTGTCTACCAGGTCAGGGCCGACGGGCGGGTATACCGCCCTTCCGCCAAGGTCAGAACCCCCTTCGCGGCGGTCACCTTTTTCGAGCCGGAAGCGGTTGTCGACCTGTCGAAAGGAATGGATTACCGGCAACTGCAGGCCTTCCTCGACAAGCAGATCGGCAACCCGCACCTTTTCTACGCCTTCCGCATCGATGGTTGCTTCTCGCGCATGCATACGCGCAGCGTCCCCGCCCAGAGCAAACCCTACCCGCCCCTGTCCGAGGTGACCAAGAACCAGCCGGAATTCGCCATGAGCGATATCGACGGCACCATCGTCGGTTTTCGCTGCCCGGTCTATGTCAAGGGCATCAACGTGCCCGGCTATCATCTCCACTTCATCAGCAAAGACCGCCGGCGGGGAGGCCACATCCTCGATTTCACTCTTTTGGAAGGAAGGGCCGAAATCGACACGAGCCACCGCTTCGTCCTCATCATGCCGCGGAATGTGGCCGCCATGAAAAACCTGGATCTCTCCCTGGATCGTGGCGGGGACCTGGAAAAGGTTGAACAATAACATGAAAATCACAGCTGGAATGGTCATGGCGGCGACTTTGGCCCTGTTGTCCCTTGTGCCGGGGATGGCCGCCGCCGTTGACCTCCCTTCCTCTTTCGATCTGCGCGATGTCGACGGGCGCAGCTACATCGGCGCCGTCCGCAACCAGGGGCAGTGCGGCAGCTGCTATTCCTTCAGCACTCTGGCGGCCGCCGAGAGCACCTTGAACCGATTCCATCAACTGGCGGACGGAAGGGCACTGGATCTGTCCGAATCGTTTATTGTGTGGAACCTCAGTCCCTACTACGACAACATGGCCGGCTGCAACGGCGGCAATCTGGAAGATCCCATGACCGCCATGATCGAGTACGGGGTTCCCCTGGAAAGGTATTTTCCCTATCCCATCGAAAAAGACGGCCGGACCGTCCGCGAACCCTCCAATGTCCGCGCTTGGAACGCCCCCCGCTACCGCCTGGCGGACTGGTACGCCATCCCCATCAACGACGTGGAAACCACGCGCCGGGTTCTTCATTCGGTCGGCGCGGTGGCCATCGCCGTCTACGCCGGTCGGGATGACTGGTTCCACTATACGGGAGGAGTGTTGGAGGACGCCTATTCCATTCCCACCCTGGAGGATTACGCGAAACTGGATCATGCCATCGCCCTGGTCGGCTACGACGACGAGCCGGAACAGGACGGCCTGGGACATTGGATCGCGCGCAATTCCTGGGACGGCGACTGGGGGGATAACGGCTATCTGCGCCTTCGCTATACCCATTCCCTGGCCAACACCTACGGGCTCTATTTCAGCGCCGCACCCTGGAGCGGCGAAAATCTTCATATCGAAAACAACGGCGCCATAGAGGCCGCTTCCTGGCGCGCCGGCGGCACACTAAACGCCCACGGCCTCGATCTGTGGGGCGCCCATGCCGCCAGCGTGTTCAATGGGGGCGATATCCGGGCCGATTTGTCCTCCCTGGAGGAACTGACCACGAGCCGCGGCATCTACCTTTGGGGCGGGCCCGGCGGCCGGATCGAGAACCGGGGGGACATCCTGGCTTCGGCCTTCAGCCGCAACGGGCAAGCCTTCGCCTATGGGCTCTCCTTTCAGGGCGGAAGAATCATCAATCAGGGACGGATCGACAGCTGGGCCGACACGGATTCCGGTTTTGCCCTGGCCTATGGGATCTGGGCGGGCAACGGCGGTAGTCTTCTGGAGATCGAAAATAGCGGCGAGATCTTCGCCCGCACGGGAAGCGGCAACCTGAAAGGGGCGGCCGGCATCTGGTCCGACAGCCACGGCCCGACCCGGGTGGTCAACAGCGGGCGTATCGCCGCCGTGTCCGGTGACGGAGCGGCCGGCGTCTTTTTCAACCGCGGGCCGGGATGGCTGGAAAACCGCGGCATCATCGAGGCGCAAATCTCCTCGGAAAACCCTCTGCTGGAGTTCCAGGGAGGCGCCGGCGTCGCCGGATACTATGAGATGACCATTGTCAACAGCGGCACCATCAGCGGTTCGACCCATTCCATCTTCGGCACCGAAAACACCCTTCTGGTTCTGGAGAGCGGTTCCGATCTCATCGGGCCGGTGGTCCTGGACGGCGAGGATGACCGCCTGGTGCTCACCGGCAGCGGCCGGGAGGACGAAACCTTCCAGGGCGTGGAGACCCTGTCCATGGAAGGGGGAAACTGGTCCCTCGGCGGTGCTTCGGCCTTTGCCGAAATCCATCTCGAGGGCGGCAGGCTGGCCGTCGACAACGGCGTCGTCCTGGCCAAAGGCAACCTCCTCGCCGGTGACGGCGTTGTGGCGGCCGACGTGGTCAACAGCGGAAGCGTGGCGCCGGGCCGATCCATCGGCCAACTGACCATCGAGGGGGATTTCCGCCAGCAGGAGAGCGGCGTTCTGCTTCTGGAAACCGACGGCGAGGAGATGGACCGGCTCAGGGTCACCGGCGCCGCCACCCTGGACGGCACCCTGAGGATCGAACCTCGGGGCGAGATCAAGGAGGGAAACTGGCGGATCCTGGAGACCGCCGCCGTCAGCGGCGGCTTCGCAAAAATGCAGACCGTCGCGGTTCTCGCCGCGACACTGGAAAGCGGCGCCGCGGGGGTCGACCTGCGCCTTGCCCGCAACAGCTACGGTAGCCTGGCCAGTTCCCACAACCGGGGCCTGGCCTACCGCCTCGACGGCCTGCGGGCCGCGGCCGCGGATGATTTCGGCCTTCTTTGCAACCAGATCGACTACGCCTGGTCCGGCGCCGAACTGAACGATCATCTCGCCCAACTGACCCCGCGCATCCATGGCCTGGCCTCGGCCCTGCTCCTCGACGAGGGTCAGGTTCACCTCGACAGCTTGCGGCGACGCATGAAAGGCCCTGAAGCGGCGCCGTCAAGAACCTCCCTGTGGCTGGAAACACCGGGCCGTTTCGCCCGCTACGGTTCCGACAAGGGGTATTTCGGCGCCCGCAGGAATCTCTACGGCTTGACCCTGGGCCTGGAGCGCGGTCCCGGCAACGGCTGGACCTTCGGCCTTGCCGGGAACCTCAGCAAAAGCCGCTATGAGGCCATCAATCACCCGGACGACGGCGCGACCGAGACCCTGCAGGGATTTCTCTACGGTTTTTGGCGTGACCCCGAAAAACCCGCGGGCTGGCGGCTGGGCGGCGCCCTCGGCGGCGGCTTCGCCGAGTTCGAGGCCGATCGCGCCATCCCCTTTGCCGACCGCAAAAGCGCCGGCGACCATGACGGGCGCCTTTTCGGCGCCACTCTCGAAGGGGGCTATGACTGGCGCCGGGGGAAATGGCTGGCCGGCGCCTTTTTCGGCGCCAGCTGGTTTCATCTGGACGAGGAGGGTTTCCGGGAATCGGGGGCCGACAGCGCCGATTTGCGGTTGAGTTCCCGCCGCAACGACTCCCTGCTGGGATTCGTCGGCGGGCGTATCAGCCATTCCCACCAATGGGGACGCCTTCTCCTGAATCCCCAAATGAGCCTGCAGTGGCTGCACGAGTTCGACGACGACGGCGCAAAAATAAAGGCGACCCTGGCCGAAGGCGGAGGTTCCTTTGTAACGCCGGGGCGAGAGGCCGCCATTGACAGTCTCCTGGTGGGCGCCGCCCTGAAGATGCAACTGTCCCCGGCGCTCTTCGCCGACCTCGGCTACGATTGCACGGTGCGTGACAACAACGATGCCGCCGAACACGCCCTGCACCTGCAACTGGGCTGGAGATTCTAATGGGAATAACGGCACCGGAACCGATGCTCCAGAAAAGAGCCCCACAACCGCCTCTTTTGCTTCTGATTTTTCTGTTTTGCCTGAGTCTTGCCCCGTTGGCCATGGCGGCCGCCTCCCAGGGTTCGCAAGCCCTGCTCCACGGGCTATGGACGGAACGGGAATTGGCCGGATCCCCCGCGGACCACGCGGTAAGCCGCCCCTATGCCGTGCCTGCCGATTCTTCTCCCCCCGAAAAAACGGTCCCCCGGGTTCAGTTTCCGCCTCTTTCTCCGCCACTCCAAGGGGTGATCCGCAGGGTGGCCCCCAGGGACGAAGAGAAAATCGTCGCCCTCACCTTCGATCTCTGCGAACGGGCTTCCAACCGTTCCGGCTACCGGACGGAGATCATCAATTTCCTGCGCCGCAAGCGGATTCCCGCCACTTTTTTCGCCGGCGGCAAGTGGCTGCGCAGCCATCCGCAAAAGGCCATGCAGCTCATCGCCGATCCCCTCTTCGAAATCGGCAACCACAGTTGGACCCACGCCAACCTGGCGCTGATGGACGAAGGGGAAATCCGCGACCAGATACTCTGGACCCAGGCCCAGTATGAAATCCTCCGAGATCGCCTGGCCGCCCGGGCCGGCGCCGCCGGTCTTGGCGGCGAGATGTCCCGAGTGCCGGAAGCGATGCGCCTTTTCCGCCTTCCCTACGGCCGCAACCGGGCGGCGACCCTGAAGAGTCTCAATCCTCTGGGGTTGCCGGTCATCCAGTGGGATGTGCTGGGGGAGCCCAACGACCTCACCTGGCCCGCCGCAAAGATCGCCGCCCAAGTGCTGTCCAGGGTCCGCCCGGGGTCGATCATCCTCATGCATGCCAACGCCGTCCCTAAAAAAACCCAGGAAGTCCTCCCTCTGGTGGCCGCGGCCCTGTTGCGGGACGGCTGGCGTTTCGTCACCGTCAGCCAGCTTCTGGAATCGGGGCCGGCGGAGACGGTTGTGGAGGGTTTTTTTGCAAAACCGGGAGACAACCTCATCTACGACCGGGGGTTCCCGGGAAAAGGCACGCTCCACCCCATCCCCAAAAAAGCCAAACCCTAGCCCGATGGTTCACCGGACCGGGCGTCCATGGTATGGCCTTTCCTCTCTCCGCCCGTGGACGTTCGGCAAGAATGCGGGCGGCGTAAGGCGCTTTGCCGGCCGTGATCTGCCGCCCCGCGGGCGGTTTCGCCACCCAGGCCCATGAATGACCCGGGCCAAACGGACGGGCAGCGAAGGAACTTTTTGTTGCCAAAAGCGGCGCGGACCGACATGATTGTTGTAATCTTATGGGAGATTTCATCCCCGGGCAGCAGAGAGCCAGACCGTGACCGATCCGCAACCCTTGCAAAATCCACAACGAATCAGGGAACTCGTCCAGAAACCAGCGCCCTCCCGGTGGCAGATCGGCGACCTGATCGATCTCGAATATTATCTTGCCGCCGACGAAAAGGAAGACGAAACCCTACTCCATAGCCGTGACCGGGAGATTTACCTGGCCATCGCGCCCCCCGGCCAGGGCCCGCCCCCGGCGCGCAGACAGCTGATCCGCCGCTGGCTCGAAATCCGCAAAGAGGCGGAATCTTCGCAAACCGGCCAGCCACGCCTTCTTCCCGGCACCCTGTTCACCGACACCCTCAATCTGGCGAAATGGGTCGTTCTGGTGTGCGGGTTCATCTCGGGTGCGGGCTTGGCCCTTTCCCTGCTCAGCTACCGAGGCGTGGAGCCGGTCAATGTATCCAACTATGTGGTCCTGCTCATCGGCCTGCAGATGTTCTTTCTCCTGGCCCTTTTCGTCGGCTTCCTGGCCCGGCGCCGTTTTCGCAGAAGGACGCTGAGCGCCTCCTTCTGGGGCGGCCTGGTTTACCATCTCTGCCGGCGCGGCGTAAAAGCCGCATCCCGGCGCCTTGCCGCGTCCCGGCGCGACCGGTTCAGCGCCGCCTTCGGCCTGCTGAAAAGCCAACGCTCCGTTTACGGCAACCTTTTCCTCCTGCCCCTCATCGTCATCAGCCAGCTCTTCGGGCTCTCCTTCAACCTGGGCGCCCTCGGCGCCACACTGGCCAAGGTGGTGACCGCGGACTTGGCCTTCGGCTGGCAGACCACGGTCCAGATAGGCTCGCTGCTGGTCTACCGGCTGGTTCGCGTCATCGCTTTGCCCTGGTCCTGGCTGCTTCCCGAAGGAAGCGGTCACCCTTCCCTGGAGCAGATCGAAAACAGCCGCATCATCCTCAAAGAGGGGATCGCCAACCTGGCCACGGCCGACCTGGTTTCCTGGTGGCCCTTCCTGTGCCTCGGCCTTCTCTGCTACGGCATTTTGCCCCGTCTCCTTTTGGCGATGACGACGATCCTCCGCCAACGAATCGCCCTCCGCCGCCTCGACTTTTCCCAGGCGGCCTGTGACCGCCTGGTATTGAGAATGCAGACCCCTCTGTTGGCGACCACCCAGACCTCTTTCTGCCCTCTGCCGGCGGAGATGGACACAAATGAGGCAGCCGTTGCCGTGGAGGAGGGCCCCCGGCCCTTCGCTGAAGATGCCGTCGTCCTCCTCGACGAGGCGCTGTTGACCCGCAGCAGCCGCGACCAGATCATTCAGGCCGGAAAAAACCATTTCGGCCTGGGGGTTGCCGAGATTCATCCCCTGACCGGAGAACTCAGGCAAAACCGGCAGGTTCTGGATCTTCTGGGGGATCGGCAGTGGCAAAAAGGCCATGCCTGCGTCTGTCTGATTCAGGAAGCCTGGCAGCCGCCGATCCTTGAATTTCTCTCTTTTCTTCGCGATCTCCGCGGCATTCTGCCGGACCGGGGAAAAATCTATCTGCTCCTGGTCGGCAAACCGGGCGCGGACACCATCTTCACTCCCCCCTCGGCCAACGACCGCAAAATATGGGAGCGCCAGCTGAAAAGCCTCGGTGATCCCTATCTCGGCTGCGCTTTCCCCAAAGATGGAGGGTGAGCCGATGATGCTTGTGGCGCCGCTCCGTTTTGCCGTCGTCGGCCACCCCAACGAGGGGAAATCCTCGGTTGTCTCCACCCTGGCCGAGGACGATACCGTGCCGGTAAGCTCCCTTCCCGGCGAGACCCAGAGCTGTCAGACCTATCCCGTAATCGTCGACGGACGAACCATTGTCGAGTTCATCGACACCCCGGGTTTCCAGAACCCCCGCCATACCCTGGCCTGGCTCGAGGATTGCGCCGCTGACGACGAGGAAGCGGTCAAAGCCTTTCGCGCCGCCCACCGGAACCGCCCAGAGTTCCGCCACGAAATTGAACTCCTCGAGCCGATCGAGGGGGGAGCGGGCATCATCTATGTTGTCGACGCCTCCCGTCCCTTGCGCCGGGACGACATTGCGGAAATGGAAATCCTCCGCCGCAGCGGCCGCCCCCGTCTGGCCATCATCAATTTCAAGGAGCATGACGACCAGTATCTAGCCGAGTGGAAAGGCGCCTTCCGGCGCAATTTCAATGCAGTGCGGGTTTTCAACGCCCACCGCGCCACCTACGCGGAGCGGATCGCCCTGCTGGAAACCCTCAAGAATATCGATCAGGACTGGCAGCCGGCCATGGATCAGGTGATCGGCGCTTTCCGCCGGGACTGGCAAAAGCGCCTCGCCGGGACCGTCGATCTGATCATCGAACTGCTGGAAAAGTCCCTCCGCCATGTCGCCGTGGCGGAGTACAGGGAGCAGGACAAGGATGCCGCGGAGGAGCGCCTCAAGGAACGTTTCTGCGGCGACCTCGGGGAACTCGAACAAGCATTTCATGAACGCATCCGCAGGCTTTTCAAGCACAACATCTTCCGTTACCAACCGCCGCCCAACTCGGCCCTGCGGGAAAACCTCTTCAGCGAACGGGTGTGGAAGGTTCTCGGCCTCGACCGCGCCCAGCTGACCTGGGCCGCCGCCCTGGCCGGAGGCGCGGCGGGGGCCGGACTCGATGTCGCCTTCACCGGCATCAGCGCCGGCGTCTTCACCGCCACGGGGGCGCTCATCGGCGCCCTGACCGCCTATTTCGGGGGGGAAAACCTGGCCCGGGTCAAAAGGGTCGGACCAAGCCTGTTCGGTGTTCCTCTTTTCCCCAGGCTGGGCAAAACCGAACTGAAGATAGGCCCTCTCCACAACCTGCAATTCTTTTTCGTGCTCATCGACCGGGTGCTGATTTTCTTTTCCTATGTCATCAATTGGGCCCATGGCCGCCGCGAGCCCTTCCCCGAAGACCTCGGGGAAAACAGCCGCGAAGGTTTTACCGCCGCCTGGCCGGAAGAGTGGCGGAAAACGGCGATCCGCTACTTCGAGGCCCTCAAGGACCCGGACGACATGGAGCGCCTGGAAAAGCGCCGCTGCGAGTTTCAGAGCCTGTTGCGCGACTTCCTTGCCACCCTGTCGGGAGAAGGGCCGCCATAGAATGGCATGAAGCCCAGGCAACTTTACTGGCCCTTTGCCGACGCTTATGTTAAAAACTTGCATACCTCCCTTCTTTGCAAGGGAATAAATCTTTGAAGGAGCCCTATCCCATGTCTGCACAGAACAACGCCGAACTTTTCAGCCAAGAGGCCGATCAACTGGCCATAAACTCCATCCGTTTCCTCGCCCTCGACGCCATCGACAAGGCCAAGAGCGGTCATCCAGGCATGTCCCTCGGGGCGGCGCCCATGGCCTATCTGCTCTGGTCCCGGTTCCTTAAATTCAATCCCCGCAACCCCTTGTGGCCGAACCGCGACCGTTTCATCCTCTCCGCCGGGCACGCCTCCGCCCTGCTCTACTCCCTGCTTCACCACGCCGGTTACGACCTGTCCCTGGAGGAAATGAAAAACTTCCGCCAGTGGCACTCCAAAACCCCCGGTCACCCCGAATACGGCCATACCCCCGGCGTCGAGGTCACCAGCGGTCCCCTCGGCCAGGGTTTCGCCATGGCCGTCGGCATGGCCGTCGCCGAACGCCACCTGGCAAGCCGCTTCAACAAGGATGGCTTCGACATTGTCGATCACCACACCTACGTTCTCGCCAGCGACGGCGACCTGATGGAGGGAGTAGCCGGCGAGGCGGCCTCCCTGGCCGGTCATCTGCGCCTGGGGAAACTGATCTGCCTCTACGACAGCAACGATATTTCCCTCTCCGGCCCGACCCACCTCTCCTTCAGCGAGGATACGGCGAAGAAATTCGAAGCCCTCCATTGGCAGGTGCTGAAGGTGGACGACGGCAACGATCTAGAGGCCATCGGCAAAGCCATTGACGGCGCCCGCCGGGAAACGGCCATGCCCTCCCTCATCATCGTCAAGACCCATATCGGCTTCGGCAGCCCCAAGTTCCAGGACCGCCACGACGCCCACGGCTCTCCTTTCGGCATCGACGAAACCCAGGCCACCAAAAAGAACCTCGCCTGGCCGTTCAAAGAGACCTTCTTCGTTCCCGAGGAAGTGCGGGAACTTTTTGTCGGCGTCGTCCGCCGAGGCATCACCGCCAACGCCGACTGGGACGGGCTCATGCGCCGTTTTTCCGGAGACAACCCGCGCCTCAGGGAGGAATGGGACCGCTTCCAGACGGGTGCTCTCGCGCCGGGCTGGGAGAAGGAACTGCCGACCTTCGCCCCCACGGACAAACCCGTGGCCACCCGCTCCGCCGGCGGCCAGATTCTCAACGGCGCGGCATTGCTGATCGACAACCTCATCGGCGGCTCCGCCGACCTCGATCCATCCACCAAAACCGTCATGAAAAAAAAGGGCTTCTTCGAAAGCCCTCTGGCCCTGCCCCAGGGCTTGCAGAATCTGCCGGAGGGAGGATGGGACTATACCGGCCGCAACATCTCCTTTGGCGTGCGAGAACATGCCATGGGCGGCATCCTCAACGGCATCGCCGCCCACGGCGGGCTGCGCCCCTACGGCAGCACGTTCCTGGTCTTTTCCGACTACCTGCGCCCCGCCATCCGCCTGGCGGCGTTGATGAAACTGCCGGTCATCTACATCTTCACCCATGATTCCATCGCCGTCGGCGAAGACGGCCCGACCCATCAGCCGGTGGAGCAGGCGGCCGCCCTGCGCGCCGTTCCCGGCCTGACGGTGATCCGCCCCGCCGATGCCAACGAAACCCTGGAAGCCTGGAAGCATGCCCTGGCCGCGGGCGATGCGCCGACGGCCCTGCTCCTTTCCCGCCAGGATCTGCCGATCATCGACCGCGGCAAATACGCTTCCGCCGCCGGCCTGCACCAGGGGGCCTATACCCTCGCCGACGCCGGCAAGGGCGTTCCCGAGGTGATTCTGATCGCCGCCGGCGCCGAACTCTTTCCCGCCCTCGAAGCCTACCTGCAACTGGTCGCCGAAGGTATAAAGGCGCGTCTGGTGAGCATGCCTTCCTGGGAGCTGTTCGATGCCCAGCCCCTGGGTTACCGGGAAGAGATACTGCCCGCCGCGGTAACCAAAAGGGTCGCCGTCGAAGCCGGCAGCATTCAGGGATGGCATAAATACGTCGGTCTCCAGGGAGCGGTCATCGGCATCGACAGCTTTGGAGCCTCGGCCCCCGGCGAGATCGCCCTGAAAAACTTCGGTTTCAGCGCCGAAAACATCCTCAAAAAAGTTAAGGAAATACTTTAGGTTTATAGTAGCCGCGAAAAATAAACTCGTGTGGTTGAATCGGCACTGCTCAACAAGGAGGGATGGCGATGACAAGGGAAAACCCGGTAAAGAAAATCCAGTCTTGGGGACAGAGCATCTGGCTAGACTATCTCCATCGGGACATGCTCCGCTCAGGGGACCTGCAGCGCCTGATCGAAGAGGACGGCATCTGCGGAGTGACCTCCAATCCGGCCATCTTCAAAGAGGCGATCGCCGGCAGCAGCGCTTACGATGAGGCCATCACCGCCCTGATTCGGGCCGGCAAGAGCGTCGACCAGATCTACCTGGACCTGGTGGTGGAGGATGTGCAGACCGCGGCCGACCAGTTCCGCCCTCTCTACGAACAGACCGAAGGCCTCAACGGCTACGTCAGCCTCGAAGTCTCTCCCTATCTGGCCCGGGACCTCGACGGGACCTTGCAGGAGGCCCGTAAGCTGTGGCGCCTTCTGGATCGGCCCAACGTAATGATCAAGGTGCCGGCGACGGTGGAAGGCTGCCTGGCTATCCGCCGCCTCAGCGCCGAAGGCGTCAATGTCAACGCTACCCTCCTGTTCAGCCTGGAGCGCTACCGGGCGGTGGCCGAGGCTTACGTGGCGGGTCTGGAGGACCGGGCCGCCGCGGGCCAACCGGTGTCGGGGATCGCCTCGGTGGCCAGCTTTTTCCTCAGCCGTATCGATACCCTCCTTGATCCGCGCCTCCAGGAAATCGCCGTTGCCGGGAAAGAGTCTCCGCCGGCGGCTCAGGATCTGGTCGGCAAGGTCGCCGTCGCCTGCGCCAAACTCTCCTACCGTATTTTCGAGGGCGTCTTCCACGGCGACCGTTTCCAGCGCCTGGCCGATCTCGGCGCCATGCCCCAGCGTTTGCTGTGGGCCAGCACCGGCACCAAAAACCCGGCTTACAGCGACATCAAATATGTCGAGGAACTGATCGGCCCCGACACGGTCAACACCATCCCCGTCAAGACCCTCGATGCCTTCCGCGATCACGGCCGCGCCGAGGCCACCCTCAGCCGGGGGATGGCCGAGGCCGAAGCGGTCCTGGCGCGGCTGGCCGGGCTGGGCATCGACCTGGAAGAAGGCATGGCCCATCTCGAAGAGGACGGCATCCGCAAGTTCATCCAGCCCTTTGACAGCCTTTTCCAAAAGCTCGACGAGGAACGTATCGCCATTCTGGAAAAATGCCGCGATTACCAGCAGCTGGATCTGGGGTGCTACACCCGCTGGGTGCAGAAAAGAGTCAACCGCATGGAGGAGGAAGGCTTCGGCCGCCGCTTCTGGTCCAAGGATCCGACCCTGTGGAAGAAAAACACCGAGGTTCATGAGGAGATCCGTGGATTCATGGGCTGGCTGGAGGTCATCGAGGCCATGCGGGAACGCCTGCCCGAAGTGGAAGCGTTTGCCGCCGAAGTCCGCCGCGCCGGCTTCCGCCACGTGCTGGTCATGGGCATGGGAGGAAGCAGTATGACCCCGCTGGTTTTCAAGCACTGCTTTCCCGTCGGCGCCGAGGGCATTCCCGTCTCCGTTGTCGACACCACCGATCCGCAAACCATTTTCCGGCTGGCAGCGGAACTTCCCCTTGCCGATACCCTTTTCATTGAAGCCAGCAAATCGGGCACAACGGCCGAGCCATCGGCCTTTTCCAACTATTTCTTCGACCGGCTGCAGCAGCTCAAGGGGGAAAAAGCGGGCGCCAACTTCGTCGCCATCACCGATCCCGACACCCCCCTGGCGGAGCGCGCCGGGAAACTCAAGTTTCGCAAAACTTTTCTCAACTATCCCGATATCGGCGGCCGCTACTCGGCTCTCTCCTGTTTCGGCCTGGTGCCGGCGGCGCTCATGGGCCTCGATGCCGGGGAAATCCTCAATAACGCCCTGATGATGAAACAGGTCTGCGGCCCCGACATCCCGGAGCACAAAAACCCCGGCCTGCTGCTGGGCGCCGCCCTCGGCGAACTGGCCCTGCAGGGGCGCAACAAAATCACCTTTCTCCTGCCCAAAGCCATGGAGACCTTCGGCCTGTGGCTCGACCAGCTCCTTGCCGAGAGCACCGGCAAAGAGGAAACCGGCCTTGTTCCCGTCACCGGCGAAGCCCTCGGCGACCCGGGGGTTTACGGCGACGATCGGGTTTTCATCCGCTATCGCATCGGCTGCGGAGAAAACGACGCATTTGCCGAAGTGGCCGAAGAGCTGAAAAAACTCGACCATCCGCTGATCACCCTCGGCATCGGCGGGCGGGAAGACATTCCCGGCGAGTTTTTCCGCTGGGAGGTGGCCACGGCGACGGCGGCCACCGCTCTGGGCATCAACCCCTTCGACCAACCCAACGTTCAGGAGAGCAAGAAAAACACCCTGCGTATTTTGCAAAGCGGCGCCTTATCGGCCACCGCCTCAGGCGGCCTGCGGGTGGCCGGGGGCGGCGCCGACAAGGTTCTGGTGGAAGGATTGACGGCTTTCCTGGCCCGCCGCCGGCCCCGGGACTACCTCGGCCTGATGGCCTATCTTCCCGATACGGCGGCCATCCGCACGGCCCTGCGGGAATTGCAGGCCCTGCTCCGCGACGCCACCCGGCTGCCCGCAACCCTCGGCTTCGGCCCGCGTTTCCTCCATTCGACGGGTCAGCTTCACAAGGGGGGCGCCAACAACGGCCTTTTCATCCACATGACCTACCGCCCCCAACAGGACATCCCTGTTCCGGGACTCCCCTACACCTTCGGCGCGCTGATTCAGGCCCAGGCCCAAGGGGATCTGGAGGCGCTGAAAAAATACGGCCGTCGTGTCCTGTGCCTTGATCTCGGTGAGGATCCGCAGAAAGGCCTTGCCGACCTGACCGGACTGGTCCGGGAAAGGGTCACCACCTGAGCAAAATGACCATGGACAAAAACCTGTCTGCGGCTCGGGGAAAGCTTCTGCGGGGGATGGTCCTGCTGTCCTACGCGGGGCTCCTGCTGTGGTTTTCCCTCGCCCCCCGCCTTCCCCGGATTCCCCTGCCCGCCCTTTCCTGGGACAAGCTCCACCACGCCGGGGCCTATTTCGTCCTCACCCTGTTGACCTGCTGGGTCCTTCTCCCCTGGGGGATCCGGCAGGCCCGGGGTCGCCTCACGGCCCTGATTTTCGCCCTGGCCTTCGGTGGGCTGGTGGAAATAGCTCAGGGTCTGTTCACCGATGCCCGCAGCGCCAGCCTCCTCGATATGCTCGCCAACGCGGTAGGCGCTTTTGCTGCCTTTGGCGCCGCTTTCCTGCTCTTTCCGGCACCGCGCCGGGACGGCGGCCGCTCTTCTTGCCGCTCCCCCCTGGCCGGGGAAAAGAAAGCTTTCTGACCATGGCGGCGCTTCATCTTTATTGCGGAAACCGCCTGGAAATACTCGCGGAGGCCTTGGCCTGTGTCGTCGAATCGACTCCGAAGCAGCCCCTCGACAAGGATGTCATCCTGGTCCAGAGCAAGGGAATGGAATCTTGGCTGTCCCTTTATATGGCCCGCCGCTTCGGCATCTGGGCCAATTTTGAATTTCCCTTTCCCAACACCCTGATCGACGGCCTCATCGGCGCCGCCGTCGGCGCTGAACAGGAGCGTGACCCCTTTGACCGGGAGCGCATGACCCTGCGCATCCAGGCTCTTCTTCCCGAACTTCTGGACGATCCCCGGTTCCGCCCGTTAAACCGTTTCCTGGAAAGCGGCGCCAAGGAACTGAAATGCTACCAACTGGCCCGGCGGCTGGCCCATCTTTTCGATCAGTATGCGGTCTACCGCCCGGAATTGCTGCTCTCGTGGGAAGAGGGAAAGGAGGCCGACTGGCAGGCGGAACTTTGGCGTTACCTGGCCGCCACCGCCGCCACGGGTCACCGCGCCCGGCGCCACCGGGAATTTTTGCGGCGCTGCGCGGCAGGCAGTGTGACGAAAGAGGTTTTTCCCGCGGCGATTCATCTTTTCGGGGTATCGGCCCTGCCTCCCTACCATATCGATGTCCTGGTGGCCGCCGCCGTTTTTTGCCGGGTCAACCTTTTTCTCCTCAACCCCTGCCGGGAGTACTGGTTCGATATCCGCTCCCCTAAGGAGATATCCCGGCGGCACACCGTTTGTGCCAGAGTCCCTGAGGATTTCAGCACCTTTCATTTCGAGGTCGGCCATCCCCTGCTCGCCTCCTGGGGGCGCTCGGGGCGGGATTTTTTCGAAACCATCTGGGAAAAGGGCGAGCCGCAGGAGGAGAATCTCTTTGCCGAAGCGCCGGGAAAAACCCTCCTGGCCACGCTCCAGAACGACATTCTTCACCTTCGCGACCGTTGCGCCGCGGAAGAAAAGACGCCTGTCGATCCCTGCGACCGGTCCCTGGAGATCCATTCCTGTCACACGCCCCTGCGGGAGATCGAGGCGTTGCACGACTACCTGCTCGCCTGCTTCAGGGACGAGCCGTCCCTGACCCCCGGCGACATCCTGGTCATGGCCCCCGATATCGGTGTCTACGCGCCCTACATCGCCGCCGTTTTCGGCGCCGCGCCCGATTCCTCACGGCGCATTCCTTTTGCCGTCGCCGATCTCAGCCGCAAAAAAGAAAACCGCCTGGCGGCCCATTTCTTCTCTCTTCTCGCTCTGCGTCACGGGCGCCGCACCGCCCACCAGATCCTCGATCTTGCCGATTGCCCGGAGATCATGGCCCGATTCCAGTTCCACGGGACGGACCTCGAGCGGATCGCCTTCTGGATCGAGGAACTGCGCATCCGCTGGGGGCTGGATGGCACCGACCGTTCCCGCTTCGGCGTGCCCCCTTTTCAGGACAACAGCTGGCGGGCCGGCCTCGACCGTCTCCTCCTCGGTTACGCTCTCGCCGCCGACAACCAGCTGTTCGCGGATATCCTTCCCGCTGTCGGCATCGAAGGGGAAAGCGCCCAGATTGCCGGCCGTCTCGCCGAATTCATCGCCGCCATCGACGAGTTTCTGGCGGAGATCGAGAAAAGCCGTTCCTTATGCCGATGGGGCGAATTTTTCCAGTCCCTTCTCGGGCGTTTCTTCGATCCCGGAATCGATGCCGATGGAAATTTTTTCGCCCTCGGCGAAGTTTTTCGTTCTCTGGCCGATCTGGCCGCCTCCTCGGGCTTCGACCGGCCGGTAGCCGTCGACGTTGCGGAGGCATGGCTGGAGGACCGGATCGAGGCGGCCTTTTCCCCGGCGGGGCGTTTCCTTGCCGGCGGGGTCACCTTCGCCGCCCTGTTGCCGATGCGCAGCATCCCATTCAAGGTTGTCGCCCTCATCGGCATGAACGACGGCTCCTTCCCCCGTTCCGTCGCCCCCGACGAATTCGACCGTATCGCCGCCGCCCCCCGCCGCGGCGACCGGTCCTTGCGCCAGGAGGACCGTTATCTTTTCCTGGAAACCCTCCTGTCGGCCCGCAACCGCCTCTACATCAGCTTTTTAGGCCAAAGTGTCCGCGACAATTCGCCCCTCCCCCCTTCCGTGTTGGTCGACGAGCTGATGGATTACCTCCAGCAAGGTTTTGCCTTCGGCGCCAAGGAAATCTTCATCCGTCACCGCTTGCAGGCCTTCCATCCCTCCTGCTTCGTCCCGGAAACCCCAACGGCGAGCTTTTCCGAGGAAAACTTCCGCGCCGCCGCGGCCTCGCTGGAGGACCATAGGGCCGATGACCTCACCCGGCAGCCCCTGCCGCCCCCTGACGAACATTGGAAAGAGGTCGATCTTTCCCAATTGATCCGCTTTTTCCACCACCCGGCGGCGTTCTTCTGCGAGCAGCGCTTGGGCCTCACTTTCCGGGCCCTGCCCAACTCCGTGGAGGAAAGAGAACCTTTCGGGCTTTCTTCCCTAGACCGATTCTTTCTCGGCGAAGAACTGACGGAAGCGGTTCTGGCCGGAGCGGAACCGCAGACTCTCTACCCGCGGGTTCGTGCCGAGGGACGCCTTCCCGGCGGCGCCGGCGGGCGCATTGTTTTTACCGATCTCGCCCTGGAGGCGAAACGCTTCGCCGCCGCCATCGGCGCCGCGGCACCGGAAGAAAGGCGCCCCCAGGAGACCTTTTCCCTGACCATCGGCGCTTTCAAAATCGTCGGCAGCCTGCCCAAAATCCATGGCGGCAAGGCGATCCACCATCGTTTCGCCCGTCTGCGGGGGAAGGATCTGCTGACCGTTTGGCTGCACCGGTTGGTTGCCGACGCCCTGGAAAACAAGCCGGCGCCCCAGGGAAGCCTTCTTTTCCACCGCGATGGCGGCTGCCGGTTGCGTCCGGCCGAGACCCCCTTTCCCCTGTTGACGAACCTTCTCGACCTGTTCTGGAACGGGCTGAGCAGCCCCCTTCCCTTCTTCCCCGACACGTCCCTGGCCTACGCCGCGGAATTGACCGCCAATCCGGAAAATCGCCGCAAGGCACTGCAGAGCGCCCGGGAAAGCTGGCAGGGCAATGCATATCAGGATGGCGAGAGGGAAGATCCCTGCCGCCGTTACTGCTTCGGCGCCACCGATCCTCTGGATGAGGAGTTCGAGGGCCTCGCCATGGAGGTTTTTGCGCCTCTCCTGGCCCATCAGGAGAAGATAACATGACCGCGCCCCTGGACTTGCTCCCCGTTCCCCTCAGAGGCTTTCACCTCATCGAGGCCAGCGCCGGCACCGGCAAGACCCGGACCATCACCGACATTTTCGTGCGTCTGCTGGCGGAGGGGCGCAAGGTCGGGGAAATCCTCGTCGTCACTTTTACCGAGGCGGCCACCAAGGAACTTCGCACCCGTCTGCGCAAAAGGGTTGCCGAAGCCCTGGCGGTCAGCGACGGGCAGCGCGGCGACCCGGTACTGGAACCGCTGGTTGCCGGCGACGGGGAACAGCGTCACCGCCTTCGGCAGCGCCTGAAAAGCGCGGTAACCGGTTTCGACGAGGCGGCAATCTTCACCATCCACGGCTTCTGCCGGAAGATCCTCCAGGAACACTGTTTCGCCTCGGGCCAGCTCTTCGATATGGAGCTGGTCGCCGACACTTCCTTCCTGCTCCAGGAGGGGGTGGAGGACTTCTGGCGGCGCCT
Source organism: Deltaproteobacteria bacterium (assembly GCA_012729375.1). Classification (GTDB taxonomy): domain Bacteria; phylum Desulfobacterota; class Desulfuromonadia; order Desulfuromonadales; family JAAYDE01; genus JAAYDE01. The sequence goes on from JAAYDE010000044.1 coordinate 24,200, forward strand.
GCTTCCCCAAACCTCGCCCCTTTTCCTCCGTTTTCTGCTGAAGCAGCTTCAGGACCGGAGAAGGGGCCGGGACGCCCCGGAAGTCCTCGCCGACTTCGCCGGCCAGGTGATGGCCCGGCCCGACCTGCGCATCCTTTTTCCTCCCTCTGCCGAAGACCAGGAGGAAAAGGAAAAAGAGCTGCTTTCCCGCTATCAGAGGATGGCCGGTTTATGGGCCGGTGATCGGGACGGCATCGGCACCCTGCTGCTCGATGAGGGCCTGAACCGGAGGAGTTACCCGCCGGACAAGGTGCCTTCATGGAGCTCCCAGGGGGACGATTTTTTCCTTTCCGGCGACCCCTTGTGCGAATGGAAGCACCTCGACCGGTTTTCCGCCGATACCCTTGCCAAGGCCTGCAAAAAAGGGTTTTCCCCCGTTCACCACCCCTTTTTCGAGGAATGCCGGCTTTTCCTCCAGGAACGGGACCGGCTCAAGGAGGATTACGCCGGTTCTCTCGGGCAGCTTAAAAAAGAGTTGATCCTGTTCCTGAAACAAGAACTGCCGCTGCGCAAGGAAAAGCTGCAAATTCGTTCCTTCGATGACCTGCTCCTCCACCTGCGCCGCGCCCTGAACGCCGGCGGCGGCGCCCTGGCAGCGGCCGTGCGCGGCAAGTTCCCCGTCGCCCTGATCGACGAATTCCAGGATACGGACCCGGTCCAGTACGAAATTTTCCGCGCCGTCTACGACCATCCCGAGTCCCTTCTTTTCATCATCGGCGACCCCAAACAGGCCATCTACAGCTTCCGCGGCGCCGACATCTTCACCTACATGGCGGCCGGCCGGGAGGCGGCCCGGATCCCTCTGGCGGTCAACTGGCGCTCGGCGCCGCAACTGGTGCGGGGAGTCAACAGTCTTTTCGGCAATGCCGCCAACCCCTTCGTTTTCGATGCCATCCGCTTTCACG
>JAAYDE010000142.1 GCA_012729375.1 Deltaproteobacteria bacterium
CCGAGCCGGGATGTAACGCGGAGGATTTGTCTCGTTGCCGTTCCCAGTTGGCCTGTACCAATGCCGGAGGATATTGGCAAAGCAACCCGGCCGAATGCACTGCGCATCCCAATGTCTGTTCAGAGGAAAATTTGCATCTTTGCATGAATGCGCAGCAATGTGCCGGAGCTGGTGGCCACTGGTATGATGACCGCTGCAACCAGTCCCCGGAGGGATGCTATGCCGGCAGTCCCGAACTGTGTGCCAACGAACGCGACTGCCTCAATGCGGATGGCTTTTGGTTTAACAACAGCTGTCATGAGGACCCGGAGTTTGATCCGGTAACCGTCAATATCACTTCGCCGGCCAGCGGAACGGAAACCAGCGCCAATCAGGTTGTGGTTACCGCCAATTACAGGATCAACCAGACCGGGAGCGCTGTGGCCTCAGTCGGCTTTAATGTCAATGGGAATTTTCAGTCTGCAACCTTGTCGAGACAAACCTTTAGCTCAACGGCAGTTCTTAATACAGGGGAAAACCGGATTGAAGCGATTGTAATGACCGAGACAGGGGAAAGGTACGCCAGTCCACCCATTACTGTCAGGAGCAGTGCAACCAACAATACTTATCATATACGTATTGTTTGGGACAAGGACGATACTGATGTCGATTTACATTTCAGCTGGAGTGGGGGACGGGAATGTTTCTTTGGCAATGAAGCGCCAAATTGGGGAAACGCTCAGAATTCGCCGCGTCTGGATGTAGATGACACTGACGGTTATGGTCCTGAAAATATCACAATCGATAGGCTTCCCGGACCTGGACAATATAGAATTTATATAGATTATTTCTCCGATCACGGTAATGGAGGAACAAATGTGACAGCAACCATTTTTGAAAATGGAGTTCCCATTATGTCCGGATCACGGTACATGACGGATGGGGAGACATGGACCCTGTTCGAATTTTCTCTATGAAATTCTGATCTGTGGTGTGCCAGGCGAAGTTTGGGAGGATTCCCTGGCCAGCATGCCATCTTTTATATCAAAACAACAAGTTAGGAAATTTAGTGAACTGATAAACAACGTCCCCGACAGGAGCCGACAGGAGGTGCGCAGATGATCATTGCCGTAAAAGAGAATGTCGCAGAGAGGCTGATGGCCGCACTTTTACTTGCGGGTGTTCTGGTTTTCCTGGCGGCCCCCGGGTGGGCGCAATCCTCCAAAGTTCCCAACTTGACCGGCAAATGGGACATTAGGGCCAACCAGACTAAGGGGACGTTGCACGTTTCCATGCAGAACGGCACCCGTTTTTCCGGAACTATATTTAGCGAGAAGATGATTGATGGGGCAATTGTCGGCGATACCGTCAGGTTTACTCGAATGTGGGGCAGCAGAAATCTCAGGCAGGACTATACGGGCAAGTTGACCGTCGGCGCCGACGGCAGGGGTAAGATTACCGGCACTTTCACGCAGAACCTCAAAGGCAGTTTTCCATGGACGGCCACCTCGACGTTCCCCATTAAGAATGGCTCTTCTGCTGCAGCCTCGCCTGCAGCAACCAAGCCCAACGCTGCTCCCGGGGGCGCACTGCCCATAGATGTTTCGGGAAGTTGGAGCTTCAGGGGGGATAGGAACCAGACCGGGAGAGTAAATATCTGGCAAAACGGGCAGCATTTCACCGTTATAAGCTGCTGGCCAAAAACCGAGGAAAACCTCAAGGCGGGTATCTGGTCCTCCTATAAAGGAGAGGGGACTTTTCAAGGCCGCCGTATGGTGTTCAAAGTTTTGCCTTCCAACCGGGAGGGTCGCAGCGCCGACCAGGGATACGTCTATTACTGGACAATTTCCGAGGACAATTCTCGAATCACCGGTTATTACACACGTCATGGGAAAAGAACGACGGACAAGCAGTTCAATTATTACAAGATTAAATGAAAGGGTAATGCCATGAATGCGGCTCCAGAATCCGTTTTCTGTTCTGGAGCTTTGGTTTTGGCAATGATGAAGGGCGCTCGGGAGAATTCTCTTGGGTGCCTTTTTTCGTTTTCGAACCAAAGCCGTTTGTTTTTCCTGCAACCAGAGGGGAGAATCCTTCGTTTCTATCCTGCTGCAGTTGGAAATAAGCGAAATGCAAAAAGGCTTTTGGTTTTTGAAAAGAGGTATGAAAATTGATATCATGAGAGTCCATTAGCGGAATTTTGGATGATATTGATTCAAAATCCGCTTCACCGGTCCGATGACGGCTTCCAACCTTCAGGGAACTCCTTTGACCAAGGAACAGGAGTTTCGCCTCTGCGGGGATGGTTCCGTGCTGGTGCCGGGTGCGGTTCCGGATGCCGGCCGCCTGCGCGGGTGGATCCTTGGTTTTGGTAATCAGGCGGAAGTGCGGGGACTGTTGGAACGGGGGCGGGAGATCGGGAAGAAGTAGCGGAAAGCGGCTCAGCCTTATGGCGCGACGGAGGCGGCAATCTGCCTGGAGCCGGCTCTGTCCCGTAGGCTTGCAGGAAGGGAGGATCGTGAATTATTTGGTTCTTTCGCATTTAAGTTGAAAACCTTGGGTTTAGGAGCCCGCAGTGTTGATGAATTTTGAGGAGGAAGTAGGCAACGTCTCTGTAGCCATAAGCCATCCTTTTCAACCTTTTGATTTTA
>JAAYDE010000045.1 GCA_012729375.1 Deltaproteobacteria bacterium
AATGGTGGTCAATGGTGGTGTCGGCGCTGCAACCAGGGCGGGGACGTGCTGCAATTCCTTCGCAAAGTGGAGGGGATGAGCTGCCCGGATGCCCATGTCGCCCTGGGCCGGGAATGTACGTCAACAACCTGCGAAGTCCGGGACCGCTGCCGCCTGGGAGAAAGCCGACAATCTCATGTAAAAAGGCTCTGGCCGGGACGGGACACGCCAAAAGCTGTTCAGGAGAAACGGCGTTCCTTCACCCCCGAGCCGGCCGCCGATCCCGCCGACACCTGGCGAGGTAAGGCCCTCGCCTTGGTGACCTGGGCTCACGACCAACTGCTGACCCATGGGGACCAGCTCGACCAACTCCGCCGGCGGGGAATTCCGCTCGACGCGGTTCAATCCTTTGGCTTGGGCTGGATGCCGGAAGACCTCTACCGCTCCAGGGAAAAATGGGGATTGCGGGAAGAAATCAGCGACAAGACCGGCCACAAAAAACGGCTCTGGATTCCCCAAGGGCTTGTCATCCCCTGCTTTGTCAATCTCGCCGTTCATCGTATCCGCTTTCGGAGGCCGGAAGGCGAACCCCGTTATTATTGTCTCCCCGGTTCCGGGAATGATTCCCTGATCGTCAACCCTCAAGGCAAGGCCCATGTCATCGTTGAATCCGATCTTGACGCCTTCGCCGTGGCTTATGCCGCCGGCGACCTGGCCGCCGTGGTCTCCCTGGGATCTTCAAGCACCAAACCGAAACAAAACGCCTGGGAGGTCCTTGTCAAAAGTCCCTGCGTCCTCGTCGCCCTGGATTCCGACGATGCCGGCGCAAAAGCTGCCGCATGGTGGATTGACACCCTCTCCACCGCTCACCGCTGGCCGGTTCCCAAAGGCAAGGACCCCGGCGACTATTACCGGGACCATGGCGGAGACCTTCGCGCCTGGGTCATGGCCGGCCTGCAACGCCATTGCCCCGCCTTGGCCATGGAAGAGAAGAAGGCGTCACCACCGCCGGCTGCTGATCCGCCGCCACCACAAGAGAAGAAGACGCTCCAACACCAGGAAAAGGAAAGAGGCTCTTGCGCGGGAATCAGCGGGAAAACCCCTCTGGGCCGCCGCTACCATGTCGCCGCCACCGCTGAGGATGTCCCCCCGCTGCTGGCCGCCTTCCCAGGGGAAACGGTCCTGACCGCCGCTGAGGTCGCCGGCATGGAGGAAATGAAGCCCAAAGACATGGACAAAATTCTTGCCGTTCTCCAGGCCTTTCCCGGCGCCAGAATCGAAGCCGTTAATCATTTTTACGGCAACGGGAATCCCCCACCTGTTGCCCATCCATCAACCTCTTGCACAAAGGAAAACCAAACATGACAGAAAAGACTCCCCAAAAAAAGCACTTGGCCGCCATCAAACAATACATTTATATGAGAGGATATCGGGCCGGATTTTCCCGCGCCACAGCTTTCCTCAAAGAAAAGGAGGAAGGCGTCGAATATCTGGAGGAGGCCGCCTTACGGGACTTAGTGCAGGCTCGCGCCGCATTAAGCAATTTAGGGGCAGCATACGAAGGAGATGAAGACAAAGAATCTGCCCTTCTGCAGGATTGTCCAAGAAATTGAACCAGAAGACTGCGGCCGCGAAGGTCACCAAAACCGGAAAGGATGAGGAAATGAACCTGCCGAAGCTGTCAGACTTGGATTGTAAGGAAATTGCCGACGCCATCAATCACTGCCTGGCCCCAAAGGGGTTATTCTGCTGGGGCTGGCAGTTCTCTTTGACGCCTGGGGCGCGGCAAATCAAGTTTAAATGCAAAATAGGCAATCCTGATGCCATAGAAGAGCTAGAAATCCCGGCGTTCCTCCCCGTGGAGGGAGATTTGTGGCAAACCCGCAACCCCTAAAAACTGTCAGCGCTATCCGCGCCGCTGAAATCCTGGCCTGTTCACGAAGCCACCTTTATGCACTCATAAATAAGGGGGAGATACAGACCATCCGCAACAAGAATAACACCGCAACGCGGGTTATTTATGAATCCCTTCTGGACTTCATAAAGCGCCATTCCTACATCCCGAGCCCATAAAAGAACCAGCACCAGCACCAGCACCGACCCCTTTTCCATCGTTCAAGGAATTGGGGTTTTTTTATGGCCGCGATCCGCCACCAGGCCGCCGCCGTCACCCTCGAACCGCTGACAGGCCTTCCACCGCTACCAGGACGTGGAGCGGATGCCCTGGATCACCTCCGAGGCCTGCACTGGATGCCGCCGGCGGGGATCACCGCCGAGGCTTTGACCAGCCACCCGACCGATGAACCACCCCTGGCCGATCCGCTCCGCCTCGAACCGCTGACAAACCTTCCA
>JAAYDE010000046.1 GCA_012729375.1 Deltaproteobacteria bacterium
ATCACCGCGCCATCGTTGTAAAGGATCGCCTCAATCCCGTTTTGCAGCGGCGTTTTATGCCGATTCGCTACTGGCCCTATCTGACCGAGCTCAACCGCATCTAAGAGGTGTTTTGTCGAGGCAGCAGTTCCATTGTCACCATCCTCTTTTTCAGGAGAGAAACGAATGAAATCAGAAGAATGCATTTTCTGCCAGGAAAAGACCCTGAATCGCATCGTCATGGAAGTCGGTTCCGTCTACGCCATTGAGGACCGTTACCCGGTGACCCCCGGCCATCATCTGATTGTGCCCATCCGCCATGCGGAGGATTTTTTCACCATGACCTCGATTGAACGCCAGGATGCCGATACCTGTCTGTTCCGCTTGCGGCGGATGCTGATGGACAAGGATCCCACCATCACCGGCTTCAATATTGGCATCAATTGCGGCGAAGCCGCCGGCCAGGCTATCTTCCATGCCCACATCCATCTGATTCCGCGCCGCAAGGGGGACGCCAAGGAACCTTTGGGAGGGATTCGCGGTGCCGTTCCGGAACGGATGAAACATTTGTAATGACGGCCCCCGTGAAGAAAGACCCGCTGGCGGAAAATGACCGGAAAAAACTGCGGGAGTTGAACAATCCGCGCCTGACGGCCATTGTCGAGGAGGTCATCCTCCTCTGCCGTCCGGAAAAGGTGACGGTTCTCACCGGCTGCCCGGAGGACATGGACTATGTCCGGGAGATGGCCTTGCGGCGGGGCGAGGAAACGCCCCTGGCCATCCCCGGTCACAGCGTTCACTTCGACGGTTATCACGATCAGGCCCGAGATATGGCAAACACCCGCATTCTGGTGGCGCCGGGAGAGTCCATGGGCGGCGGCATCAATGCCTTTGACAGGGAAAAAGGCCTGGCCGAGATCCGCGCCCTGATGGAGGGCATCATGGCCGGCAAGGAGATGCTGGTCTGCTTTTATGATCTGGGTCCGATCAACTCCCGTTTTTCCATCCCTTCACTGCAGATCACCGATTCCTTTTACGTGGCCCATTGCGAAAACCTGCTCTACCGGCAGGGCTACGGGGAGTTCCGGCGCCGGAACGGGAAGGGGGAATTTTTTCATTTCATCCACAGCGCCGGGGCACTGGATGAGCGGGGCAACAGCAAAAGTCTCCACTGTCGGCGCACCTTCATCGACCTTCAGGAGAAGCGGGTTTTCACCATCAACAACCAGTATGCCGGCAGCAGCGTCGGCCTCAAAAAACCGGCCTTCCGTCTCTCCATCCATCAATCCTTGAGCCGCGACTGGATGTGTGAACACATGTTCATCTCCGGCGTGTTCCGTCCCACAAAAAAACGCGTCACCTACTTTACCGGCGCTTTCCCCAGCGCCTCGGGGAAGACCTCCACCGCGATGATCCCCGGCCACACCATCGTCGGCGACGATCTCGCCTTTATCGGTCCCGGCAGCGACGGACGGGCCTGGGCCGCCAATGTGGAGCAGGGAATTTTCGGCATCATCGAGGATATCAATGCTGTCGACGATCCCCTTTTGTGGCAGGTTTTGACGACGCCGCGGGAGATCATCTTCTCCAACGTGCTGGTGAAGGACGGGGTGCCTTACTGGTCGAACATGGGCAGGGAGATTCCGCAACGGGGCGTCAACCATTCCGGGCCCTGGTTCCAGGGGAAGCGGGACGGCGAAGGCAGGGAGATCCCTTTTTCCAGCAAGAACTCCCGCTACACACTGCGTATCAGCGAGTTGGAAAACGCCGATCCCTGCGCCAACGACCCCGCGGGGGTGCCGCTGGGGGGAATCATCTTCGGTGGCCGGGATGCCGACATCTCGGTGCCGGTGTTGGAGGCTCTGAACTGGGCCCATGGCGTCTATTGCGGCGCCACCATCGAGTCGGAGACCACGGCCGCCACCATCGGCCGCCAGGGGGTGCTGAAGCACAATCCCATGGCCATCATCGAATTTCTTTCCGTGCCCCTGGGCGCTTATCTGCGCAAATATCTCCAGTTTGGCGCCGCCTTGCGCCGGCCTCCGCGGATTTTCCGGACCAATTATTTTTTGCGGGACAAGGGAGAGTTTCTCAACGGGAAGCTGGACAAGAAGGTCTGGCTGTGGTGGATGGAGGGACGTGTCCACAATGAGCTGAAAGCGATTCGCACTCCCATTGGCTGGATTCCCCGCCATGAAGATCTGCGGATTCTGTTCAGGGATGCTTTGAACAAGGATTACCGGATGGCGGATTACGAAAAGCAGTTCACTCTGCGCATCGACCGCCTTCTGGAACGGATCGGCCGCATGGAAGCGGTTTTCACCGCCGAACACTCTGTTCCCAGGGGTTTTTTTCGGGAGATGGAGCGGGAAAAAAGGGAACTGGAGGCAGCGCGAAAGGATTTTGGGGAGGGCTCGCTATCTCCCCTGGTTTTCGCCTAGCGACAGAGCCTCTGTACAGGGCGTCGGAGCCGTTTTAACGGTTTGCGGACCCGCACCAAGGCGAAAACGAGACCCCGTGCCGCATACTTCACTCTAATGGGTGGAGGCGTCTTCCGGGTTTGCCGATTCTTTTTTCTTGACCTCTTCCATTTCCTTTTCGATGGTTGCTACCGTCTGCCTGAGGTGGTCCAGTTTTCCCAGAAGTTCGACGACCTCGGTGTTTTCCAAAAACCGCGTCTCGCCCTGGGCATGGAGGTCGTCGATCAGTTTCCCCAGCTCGCCATGAACGGCGGGGATTTTCCGCTGGGTAGTGGCCAAATCGATTTTTTTCTGCACCAGGCGCGTGTAGCGCTGGGCTCCAGTGGCGGCGGTGTGAAAAGTTTTCCCCATCGATTCCCAGAAGTTGTCCCGCCGTGTCTTCTCTTCCTTCGGTTTTTCCTGCTCGGCCATCTTTTCCTCCTTTTTTAAGATTCCAGGGTAATCCGACATTTAAGCAGCCTTAAAAAAACCCACAACTAAAATCCTTTTTAACGATAACATGCATGAAATATGAGTCAAGGCGCTGCCTTCCTGCCGCGGCGCATCTGTATGTCCCAGGGCGCGGAGCAGCAGGGGAAGGGCGGACCGCCTGCGGGTGCGGGCGGTAAGGGGCGGAACGTAAGGTCAAGGCCTCTTTTGGGGGCGCAGTAAGGGCAAAAGTTTTTTCATCCCGCTGGCGTAATGATTTCCGTAAGCCTTTCCGATGGCCGCTGCTGGTGGTTTTTTGGTTGTTCTGCCGACAGAAGAGGGTAGTATAGTCAAATGGTTAAAAGAATCTTCGATGACGCTGCTTTCAGAGCGGGGGTGAAGCTCTTCAACCACGGCGATTATTTCGCCGCCCATGAGGCCTGGGAGGAACTCTGGCTTTCCGCCTCTGGAGACACTAGGCACTTCCTCCAGGGGCTGATCCAGTGGGCGATCGCCCTTTACCATTTCCAGCGGGGAAACCTGAATGGTGCCCGCAAGCTGTTCCATTCCGGGGACGCTTTGCTGACGCCTTTGGCGCCGGCATGGCAGGGGGTTTGCGTGGCCGCCTTGCGCCAGGACATGGCCTCGTTTCTGGCGGAGGTCAGCCATGGCGGCGAACACGATCCTGTCGCAAATACGCCGCGACATGGGGAAAGCCTGCGACAAAAACCCATGATCCGCCGCGCCAGCTGATTTTCCCAGGCGCTGCTCGGCCCCAGGTTTTTTTAGCCACGGCGGTCTTCCTTGCCGATGGCCGCCGTTTGCGTTAGAATCATAAGTAATTTTCAATTTATAACTGTAAGGGGGGGATATGGTCAAAGAGGCGGGGCAAACAAAACTTCATATCGATCTGCACCGGCATCTGCGTGAAAGTGGCGAAGATCCCAGGCTCATCCAACTGATCTGTGAGATCGCCGAGGCGTCGAAGTATATCATCAATGCCATCCGCACCGGAGACCTGGGCCTGGCGGGAACCTCCAATCTCTATGGCGAGGAGCAGCTGGCTCTCGATGTCCTGAGCGACCGCATCCTCGTCAAGCGGCTGACCCATTCGGGGGTGGTCTCGAAGATCGCCTCCGAGGAATCACGGGAGGTTGTCACCATCCGCGAGGATGGCGACGACTACTATTCGGTGGCCTACGATCCCCTCGATGGTTCCTCCCTGGTCGATGTCAATCTGGCGGTGGGGACCATCGTCTCCATCTTCAAAGGCTCCAACCTGCTGCAGTCGGGGAGAAAACAGGCAGCCGCCCTCTATATCCTCTATGGCCCCCGCACCACCCTGATTTATTCGACGGGAAAGGGGGTGCATGAGTTCAGCATGAACCAGCTCATGGAATATACCCTGACGCGGGAAAACATCCGCATGGGCGACAAGGCGACCATCTACTCCCCCGGCGGCCTGCGCAATCTCTACACTCCGGGGGTGGAAAGCTTCGCCGCCTATCTGGAGGAAAACGGCGTCAAGCTCCGCTACAGCGGCGGTTTCGTTCCCGACTTCAACCAGGTGCTGTTGAAGGGCAAGGGGATTTTTTTCTACCCGCACCTGAAAAATTCCCCCCAGGGAAAACTCCGTCTCATGTTCGAGCTCAATCCCATGGCCTTTTTGATGGAGCAGGCGGGAGGCGCCGCCTCCACCGGCAGAGGCGCGGTTCTCGACCTCGTTCCCCAAAAAATCGAGGAACGGGCGCCCATCTTCATCGGCTGCAAGGAAGATGTGGCCAAGGCGGAGAAGTTTATCGCCGCCGGCGACTGAAAAGCCGGCCGCCGCTCCTGTGCCCCGGTGTAACGAAAAAAAGCCTCTGGAGAGGCTTTTTTTCGTTCACGGTTGATCCGGAATTCATGGCGGCCTATAAAATTCCTTTCATTTTCTCGAATCCCACCCGGTATGCCTTTTTGTTCAGTTCCCTGAAGGCGGCCGGAACCCTGTCCAGGACCGCCTTTTCCCCCGACTCGAAAGAGACGATGCCGGTCAGGGCGACCATCGCTCCCAAGGCGACGACGTTGGCGACGATTTCGCGGCCGATTTCTTCTTTGGCGGTGCGGATAATGGGAAGCTGGTAAAGGGTGAAATTTCCCTGAGGGGCTGTTTTCACCAGGTCGCAATCGATCAGCAGCACGCCTTTGTCGATGATGCCGTGGGCGTATTTGTCGGCGGCTTCCTGGGTGAGGGCCAGGCAGGCGTTGACCAGGGTCGCTTTGGGGTAATCGATGGGGTCGTCGGCGATGATGACTTCCGATTTGGAAGCGCCGCCGCGGGCCTCCGGGCCGTAGCTCTGGGATTGGACGGCATGTTTTCCCTCGATAATGGCTGCCGCCTCGGCGAGGATGATGCCGGCGGTGATGAGTCCCTGTCCTCCCGCTCCGGAGAATCTGATTTCGTATCGCTGTGCCATCTGCTCTTTCTCCTTTATCCCTTGGCGGCGGCTTGCTCCTGCACTTTTTCGATCAGCCGGGAGTACTGTTCGCAGTATTCCGGTTTGTCCTCCTTGTGCAGAACGCCGGTGATGATCTTGCCGGCCAGGTCCTCCGGGGCCATTTTGGCCGCCGCCGTCACCGGCACGGCGAGCTCCTTGTGCTGCTTCATCATCTCCACCACGGACCGATACTTGTTGCGCCGCCCATAGGAAGTGGGGCAGCAGTCGAGGATCTCGATGACCGAGAAACCCTTGTGCTGAATCCCCTCGATAATCAGCTTGTCGATCTGCGTGGCGTGGTAGGCGGTGGTGCGGGCGACGAAAGTGGCGCCGGCGCCGATAGCCAGTTTGGCGATGTCGAAGACGGGGTCGGGGTTGCCGTAGGGGGTGGTGGAGGCGAAGCCGTCGGTCGGGGTGCAGGGTGAGAACTGGCCGCCGGTCATGCCGTAGATGTGGTTGTTCATGAGGATATAGGTGATGTCGATGTTGCGCCGGCAGGCGTGGATGAAATGGTTGCCGCCGATGGCGACGCCGTCGCCGTCGCCGCCGACGCAGAGTACCGTCAGACCGGGATCGGCCATCTTCATGCCGGTGGCGAAGGCCGCGGCCCGCCCGTGGGCGGTGTGGACGGTGTTGAAATCGACATAGCCGGGAAGCCGGCTGGCGCATCCGATGCCGGAGATGACGGCGGTGCGGTTCTTGTTCAGGGCGCATTTGTCGATGGCGCGGATCAGCCCTTTCATGACGATGCCGTGGCCGCAGCCGGGACACCAGATGTGCGGCAGTTTGCCGGGACGGATGTATTTTTCATAATTGAAAGCCATTTATAAAACCTCCTTGACCTTATCGATGATCTGGTAGGGGGTGATCGGTTCCCCGTCGACCCGTCCCAGGGCGGCCAGTCGGCAGGAGCCTTTGACAACTCGCTCCACCTCATAGACGAGCTGCCCCAGGTTCATCTCCGGGACGACGATGGCCCGGGTCTTCCGGGCCACTTCGGCGACCCTTTTTTCCGGGAAAGGCCACAGGGTGATAGGACGGAAAAGACCGGCGCGCACCCCCTCCTGGCGAAGGCTGTCGACGGCAAAGCGCGCCGAGCGGCTGGTGATGCCGAAGGAAAGTACGATGACCTCGGCGTCTTCCGTCAGGTATTCCTCGTTTTTTTCGATGGCCGCGGCATGGGCTTCCACCTTGCGGAGCTGACGTCTTTCCTCGGCGTCGACCAGTTCCGCCTTGGTGGTGGGGAAACCATCCGGAGCCTTGTTGAGGCCGGTGACATGATAGCGGTAATTGCCGCCCATGGCCGCCAGGGGCGGAATGTCGCCGAAGGAGGTGTCAAAAGGTTTGTATTCCGCCGGTGATACGAAAGGCGCCTGACGGGTGACGATCGCCAATTCCCCCGGCTCCGGGAAAACAATCTTTTCCCGCATATGGGCGACGATCTCATCCATGAGGATCTGCACCGGCATCCGGTAGGTTTCGGCGAGATTGAAGGCGCGCACCGTTTCGGCAAAGATCTCTTGACAGGAGGCCGGCGCTATGGCGATGGCCGCGTGGTCGCCGTGGGTGCCCCAGCGGGCCTGCATCACGTCGGACTGGCTGGGGCCGGTCGGCATGCCGGTGGAGGGGCCGCCGCGCATGACATTGACGATGACGCAGGGGATCTCGGCGATGCAGGCGTAGCCGATCAGTTCCTGCTTGAGGGACATGCCGGGGCCGGAGGAGGCGTCCATGACTTTGTGACCGCACAGGGAGGCACCGATGATGGCGGCCATGGCGGCGATTTCGTCCTCCATCTGGATGAATTTGCCGCCGACTTTGGGCAGTTCTTTTGCCAAAACTTCGGCGATTTCCGAGGAGGGGGTGATAGGATAACCGGCGAAAAAGGTGCACCCGGCGTAAACAGCGGCATGGGCACAGGCTTCGTTTCCCTGAATCAAAGCGGTTTTTCTGGTCACTGTATGGATTTCCTCCTCTGTTTTATTCCGGAAAGACCCGAATGGCGAAGTCGGGACAGCGCAGTTCGCATTGCATGCATTTAATGCAGGCCTCCGGCTTGACCACTTGGGCGACGAATCCGTTCATCTGCAAAACCTGGGTAGGGCAGAATTCCACGCAAATACTGCAGCCTTTGCAGTATTTCTCGTTGATCTCGATTTTGGGGATACCCATGGAAAGATCTCCTCGCAATGATATGGCGTACGTCGATCTGTTTGCGGCACTCTCGCTGTCGCCGGCGATGTTCTTCTAGGCTGCGTTGGGGGGATCGTTGAGGCTGTTGATGAGTTCCTGGACCGCCGCCACCGATTTGTCAAACATGATTTTTTCCTCTTCGTTCATGGTGAATTCCACAATCTGCTCCACGCCTTCGGCGCCGATGATGCATGGAACCCCCACATAATAGCCATACACGCCGAATTGTCCAGTCAGATAGGCAGATGCCGACATAAGCCGTTTCTGGTCCTGGATGATCGCCTCGATCATGGTCAGGATGCTGGATGCCGGGGAGAAAAAGGCGCTCCCGTCTTTAAGTAGTTTCACTACCTCGCCGCCGGCCGTCTGGGTCCTTTCCACCAGTTGATCCATGACCTTTTTGGCGTGAGACTTGTCCCCTTTGTATTTACGCTCCAGCAGTTCGGTAACGGGGATGCCGTTGACATTGGCGAAACGGACGATGGGCACCATGGAGTCGCCATGCCCGCCCAAAACCGTGGCGTTGATGTCGCGGACGGAAATACCCAGTTCCCAGGCGATGAAGGTGGCGAAGCGCGCAGAATCGAGAACCCCGGCCATGCCCATGACCTTGTGGTGGGGAAAGCCGGTGTAACGCTGGCAAAGGGTCACCATGGCGTCGAGGGGGTTGGACACGACGATGATGTAAGAGTTTGGAGCAAATTTTTTGATCCCTTCCGAGACTTCCTTCATGATTTTGGAGTTGATATGGACCAGGTCGGAGCGGCTCATGCCGGGGCGGCGGGTGGCGCCGGCGGTGATGACCACGATGTTGGAGCCCTTGAGGTCGGCGTAATCGTTGGTGCCGACGATGCGCAGGTCGAACTCGTCTTCCCGGGCTGCCGCGGAGATATCGATCGACTTCCCCTGGGGGCGTCCCTCGACAATATCATAAAGAACGATGTCTCCCAGTTTTCGCGATGTGGCGTGGTAAGCCAGGATACCACCGATGTTACCGCTACCGATGATGGCTATTTTCGCCCTGCCTATTCTGCCCATGTCCCCCTCCGAGGAAAAACGTGAAATGTGGGTTAGCCGATTGCAAAAGTTTCCAATTGGGATTTTTCTGAAACCGCGGCGAAACTATGGGAAATCTTTTTTTTCCGGCCTTGAAAAGAAAAGCCCAGGCTTTTTTCGGGAAAAACTATGCCCTTTGCATATAACGAAAGCAGAAAACCAATCTATGTCCGCGGGGTCGATAATTCTCCACCCTTTATTCGAGGAATCAAAACAAGGAATTTTTTTAAGGAGAAACATCCAGGGTCAGACATGGATATGGTGTTGGCGTCAGGGCGTCAGTATCGAGCGCTCTACCGAAAAAAAATTCGACTCACGAGCTTCACGGCGGGCGTCCTCCTGATCTTCCGGACCTGTGGAGCGGGGAATGACCAGAATTTGCCCAGGAAAAACCTTCCTGGGATCCTTGATCTGGTCACGGTTCGCCTTGTAGATAAGGGGCCATAGAAGGGGGTCGTTGTAGACTTCCTTAAGCGCCGCGATGAGCCAGAGCGATTCCTCTTTCCTGACTTCATACCGGCTCGGCAGGGATGGCGGCGCAGCGGGTTTCCTCTCTTTGGCGGCCTCGATTCTCGGTGGCGGCTCCTTCCGCGGTGGTGCTTTGTCCGGTTGCGGTTGAACCTTTTTCGATATCTCTTCCTTTATCTTGAGCTGCTCCTCCTCTTTTTGCGCCGCTTCGGATCTGATTCTTTCCTCCCTGGCTTTGAAGGTCGCCCGGTAGCCGAGGGAAGCGGCCATGGGCAGGACCTTGCGGGCCAGCCGATAATTTCTGTAATGAATCAGATTCTCGGCATTGTGGAGAGCCTGTCTGGCGCTCTCATATTCCTCCGGCGCCAGTTCCGCGGCACCGGCGGTCCGGGCCTGGGCAACGGCATCCCTGGCGAGGCGCAATTCTTCCCTGGGCGCCGTGGCGCAGGCGCTCAAAAAAAGAACCGCCAGGGCCATGATGAGAAGAACGGGTTTCCCCATAAGCCACAATCCCAAAGCATTTCCCGATCGGGGGGTGCGGTTTTTCACGGAGGCGATGGATGCCATCCCCTCCGGGGGAGAGGTGTCAAAGCCTTCCGATTATAACAGAGCTTTCGCCTTCGAAGAAAGGCGAATGCTCAACTCCTCCAGTTGCGAATCCGCCACCCGGTCGGGAGCCGAGGACAGGAGACAGGCCGCTTTTTGGGTTTTGGGAAAAGCGATGACGTCCCGAATCGATTCGGAGCCGGTCAGGATCATCACCAGCCGGTCGAGCCCGAAAGCGATGCCCCCATGGGGGGGGGCGCCGTATTCCAGAGCGTGGACAAGGAAACCGAATTTCGCCTCCGCTTCTTCGGAGCCGATATGGAGCAGGTCGAACATGCGACTCTGCAGTCCGGGGTCATGGTTGCGGATGCTGCCGCCGCCGATTTCGGAGCCGTTCAATACCAGGTCGTAGGCCTTGGCCCGCACCCTTTCCGGATGGCTGTCGAGGAGGTGGATGTCCTCATCCATGGGGGCGGTGAAGGGATGGTGGACGGCCACGTAGCGTTTCGCTTCGGCATCCCATTCCAGCAGGGGGAAATCGGTTATCCAGGCGAAACAAAAAAGATTTTTGTTAATCAGTCCCAGTTTGTGGGCGAGATGGACGCGTAGCCGGCCGAGGGATTCGTTGGCGATGCGCGGGGTGTCGGCGACAAAGAGGAGTAGGTCCCCGGGCCGGGAGTCGAGGGCCTCGTCGATGGCGGTCAGTTCATCGGCAGTGAAGTATTTGCCGATAGGCGATTGCCAGACGCCCCCCTCCTGGACCTTGGCCCAGGCCAGGCCCTTGGCGCCGAAGATCTTGACGAAATCCGTCAGATCGTCCAGTTCCTTGCGGGAGAAGGTGGCGCTTCCCTTGACGTTGAGGGCCTTGACCAACCCTTTCTGCGTCACCGCGTCACGGAACAGCTTGAACCCGCTTTCAGCGACCAGCGCCGAAAGGTCGACCAGCTCCAGGCCGAAACGAAGGTCGGGGTTGTCGACGCCGAAGCGGGCCGTCGCCTCGGCGTAAGTGATCCGCTGTATGGGGAGAGACACCTCGGCATCCAAGATGGTGCGCAACACCTCGGCGATCATCCGCTCCATTATATCCATGATGTCGCGCCGTTGAATAAAACTCATCTCGCAGTCGATCTGGGTGAATTCCGGCTGGCGGTCGGCGCGCAGATCCTCATCCCGGAAGCAGCGGACGATCTGATAGTAGCGGTCGAATCCGGACACCATCAACAGCTGCTTGAATATCTGCGGCGATTGAGGGAGGGCGTAAAAACAGCCCGGGTGAACGCGGCTCGGCACCAGGTAGTCGCGGGCTCCCTCGGGGGTGCTCTTGGTCAGCACCGGCGTTTCGATCTCCAAAAAGCCATTTTCATTGAGGAAGTTGCGCACTGTCTGGGCGACATGATGGCGCAGTATGAGGTTTTTTTGCGCCGCGGGACGGCGCAGATCGAGATAGCGGTATTTGAGGCGCAGGTTTTCGGCGATTTCCTGGTATTCATCGAGAACGAAGGGAAGGGTTTTGGCCGCGTTGAGAACGATGAGGCGGTCGACCTCCACCTCGACCTCGCCGGTTTTCATCTTCGGATTGACGGTCCCTTCGGGCCGGTGGGAAACCACCCCGTGAACAGCCAGAACAAACTCGTTGCGAACCTCTTCGGCGGCTTTGTGGGCTTCCGGGTCACGGTCGGGGTCGAGGGCCAACTGAACGATTCCTTCCCGGTCGCGCAGATCGATGAAGATCAGGCCGCCATGATCGCGGCGGCGTTGCACCCAGCCGGCCAGCCAGACCGATTGTCCTATATGGGCTGCGGTCATTGCGCCGCAGTAACAGCTTCTTTGAAAATCCTCGGGGATGTTTTTCAAGGGGTTTCCTCCGCTAACGACAATGTTGGAATGGTTGCAAAATCAGAGTTGATCGTCATTGTTCAGACAAGGTTTTCAAATGGCCGCCAAGCGGTCGCTGAGAATGGGCAAGAGCCGGTCGAGATCAACGGTCTCCTGGCTGCCGTCGTCCATGGCGCGGATCTGGATCTGGTTGCGGGCCAGTTCGTCTTCGCCCAGGATCAATACCAGGCGCGCCTGGACTTTGTCGGCGCGGCGCATCTGCGCCTTCATGCTTTTTCCGGAAAAATCCATCTCCGCCCGCAGGCCGTCGACCTGCAAGCCAGAGAGCAAGGAGAAGCCCTTTTCCAGGGCCTTGTCCCCGAGGGTGACGAGAAAGATGTCGGGCCGGGAGGGAGGGAAGGAGGAACTGTTAAGCATCAGGATCAGCCGTTCCATGCCGATGGCGAAACCGATGCCCGGAACGGGCGGCCCCCCCAGGCTGGCGATAAGTCCGTCATAGCGGCCGCCGGCGGCGACGGCGTTTTGGGAACCGAGCCGTGAAGAGACCATCTCGAAAGTGGTGCGGGTGTAGTAATCGAGGCCCCGAACCATGCGTTTGTTGACCTCGAAGGGGATATTCAGGTCGGTCAGCAGGCGGCGCACCGTGGCGAAGTGTGTGCTGCAGTCGGCGCACAGGTGGTCGAGAACGGAAGGGGCGTCCTGGCAGGCCGTGCGGCACTGCTCGACCTTGCAGTCGAGAACCCGCAGCGGGTTATGCTGGTGGCGCCGCCGGCAGTCGCTGCACAGGACATCGAGGCGGGACGCGATGAAAACGGCCAGGGCCTGGCGGTAACCGGGCCGGCAGGCGGGACAGCCCAGGGAGTTGAGCTGCAGCAGGGCGTCGCGGATGCCGATACTGCCGAAGAAGCGGCAGAGCATGTTGAGCAACTGCACGTCGGCCAGGGGGCTGGTCTCGCCGATGATCTCCGCCCCGATCTGGTGAAACTGCCGGTAGCGTCCTTTCTGCGGCCGTTCGTAGCGGAACATGGGGCCGACGTAATAAAGTTTCTCCACCTGGTTCTGGGCATACATTTTGTGCTCTATGTAGGCGCGCATAACCGAGGCGGTTCCCTCGGGACGCAGGGTCAGGGAATGGCCGCTTTTGTCGGGGAAGGTATACATTTCTTTCTCGACGATATCGGTGTCGTCGCCAATGGAGCGGCAGAAGAGTTCGGTTTTTTCCAGCACCGGAACACGGATCTCATTGAAGCCGAAGGGAGGGAAAACCTCGCGGACCTGGGATTCCAAGAAGTGCCAGGCGGCAATCTCCGCCGGCAGAATATCGTTCATTCCCTTGATACCGGTAATCATCATCCATCCTTTTGAAACGTTTTCCCTATGCCGGGGCGGGGTATGGCGCTGCGAAAAGAATCTTGCCGCCCGCGTCCCAAGGAAAACGGAAATATGTCTTTTTATCCGCCCCTTGCGATGATCTTTTGAGAAAGGTGATTCCTCCCTGAAGGGAAAAAAGAATCGGGCAAGGAAGTGGGGGTTTCTGCAAAAGACTCAGTTTGTTATTGCCTTTTCGAATTCAGATATTCGTTGACGCTGCAAACGGTGTTTCGCTTCTTTTTGCCGTGATACATGGCCTGGTCGGCCATTTCCATCAGTTTCATCTGGTTGTTCGCGTCCTGCGGGAAAATGGCATAGCCGAGGGTGGCCGTCAATTTCGCGTAACCGACTGAATCTTTTAGAAAGATATGGTTTTCAATACTTTGGCGGATTCTTTCGGATACCTGGCGCGCCCCTTCACCGTCGGTTTCCACCAGCAGGGCGGTAAATTCGTCACCTCCGAAGCGGAACAGAAAATCGGTTTCGCGAACACTTCCTTTCAGCAGAAGGGCCACCTCTTTCAGGGTTTGACTGCCGACCAGATGGCCATAAGTGTCGTTGATCTCCTTGAAATGGTCCAGATCGATGAACACCAAAGCGAAGGAGAGGCCGTAGCGTCTGGTGCGCAACAACTCCTGCTGAAGAATCAGGTTGAGGTGGCGGACGTTGTAAAGCCCGGTCAGGTCATCAGTGGAGATCAGCTCCTGGGCGTCGTGGAATCGGTAGGAATTGGCGAAACTTAAGGTCGTTTGCTGGGCCAGGAAATTCAATTGTTCGTAGGGAAAGTGGTACTTGTTGTCGGCTTTTTCCCCGTTAAAAATAACGATGCCTCCTTCCAGTCGGTTTTGGTAGAGAAGAGGGATGAGACAGAGAGAGTGGATCGCGCCAGGCCAGTTTTGTTCCGGAGGAATGTCCTGCATCTGCAGAAAGGAGGTTCCGGCCAGCGTCTTGAAACGGCCGGAAAGAGATTCGGCCATGGTTTTGCAAGTTTCCTCCGCCAGCGATTCTGAAAAAAAGCGGGCCGGTGTCCCATCTGCGAGGAGAAAGGCGAAACCGCGTCCACCTTGGGCTTCCTGACAGAGGAATTCAACAGCCTGAGGTAAAAGCTTGTCGATGTCGAGAAGAAAGGCGAGGGACTGACCCTTTTGATAAAGCCGTATCTGGTTTTTGAGCTGGGTGTTGTCATTCATCAGCCGGCGCTGATCGAGACTGGTGTGGACCAGGTGCCGCAGTTCTTCGATATTGACCGGTTTGATCAGGTAGTCGCGGGCGCCGTTCTTGATGGCCTCAAGGGCGCTTTCGACGGTGGCGTTGGCGGTGACCAGGATGACTTCCGGCGGGTACATGAGTTTGCGCGCCGCCCGCAACAGATCGAGCCCGGAAAATCCTGCCACGATGAGGTCGGTCACAACGATGTCGATTCCGCCTTTTCGTATTCTGTTTAAAGCCTCTTCCCCCGTCTCCGCCAATTCCACCCGATAGCCGTCGCCACTCAGCGTGTCGGAAAATAGTTCCCGGAAGAAAGGCTCGTCATCGACCACCAGAATCGAAGCGGATTTCATCTTCTTTTCTCCATGGCTGCGTAACTCACAAGAACTAACAAAAGCCGTGGGAACTGTCAACGGAAAAGCCCCCGCTGCCAACGCAATGCCCGCCAGCCCATGCCTTCGCTGTGGAAACGCAAAGTATTGTCCTGATCGGTGCGAAAAAGATGGCCGACGCGTTTTGTCGCCGCCGCCACGGCCTGCCGGTGAGGCAGGCCGTGAGGGTTGTTGCGGCCGACGGAAACGAAAATCAATTCGGGATTCATCGTGGCGAGCAGGGCATCGAGGCGGGAAGAAAAACTGCCGTGATGGGGAAGTTTGACGAGGGTCGCCCTGTTAAAAGGGGCCGTTTCCAGAAGTTGCCGTAACCCGTCGGCTTCGAGGTCACCGGTCAGCAGCAGGCTGTCCTGGCCGTAGCGGCAGTAGAAACCGAGGCTGCGGTTGTTGATGTTTGAACTCTGCTGATCAGGAACGAAGATTCGGATTGCCGATGGGGGGCCTGTCTGATGCCAGCCCCGGGGCCACACCGCCATGGGGATTTCCCGCCTGCGGAGCACCTCCCGTATTGGCACGGGAAGTTCCTCCGCTTCCATGGCCGACCAGAATTCGGCTACCGGAAAATGGCCCAGGATGTGGATCAGACCCAGATAATGATCGGGATGGGCATGGGTCAGAACTACCGCTTCCAGCCTGCGCACGCCGAGGCGGGCCAGGGCGGGAGCGACGATCCGTTCGCCGATGTCGAGGTTAGCCGCAGGAAGCCCGCCTCCGTCAATCAGGTAATGCTTCCCCTGGATGCTGACCAGGATGGCATCCCCCTGGCCGACGCTGAGGGCGGTGACGGTCAGCGCGTCATCCTTTAGGGGCGGGAGGAATAAAAGGCAGATGCCCAACAGAGTGAAGGCCACAGCCATCTTACGGCGCTGCCGTTTCCATGGCTGCCATAACAGGAGAACCAGGAGAAGGTAGATGCCAAGGTTTTGCACCGGGGTGGTGTAGAATCCTCTATCGGTTCCGGGAAGAATGCGGGCGAAGGCGTCTCCCAGTGCCAGGGTTTCTTCGATCAGGCGGCCGGAAATCTGCAAGGGAATAGCGGCCGCCGCCGGCAGGAAAGGGGAAAGCGCGGCCGCCGTCATAGCTGCGGGAAGGGCGATCCCGGCCACCACGGGGACGGCGAAAAGATTGGTGACGAGGCCCGTCGCCGAGGCGACATGAAAATGGCTCAGGACGAGGGGAAATGTGGCGCTTGTCGCCCAGAAGGTGACCAGGAAAAGAGTCATCGGGTAGCGCACAAAACCGGGCCATGCCGCCGTTTTTGCCAGCCACGGAGGGGTCAGGAGGAGGATGGCGAAAACGGCGACGAAGGAGAGTTGGAAGGATGGGGAGAAGAGAGCCGGCGGGTCGCCGAGCAGAACGCCGAAGGCGGCGGTCGCAAGGACGGCAAGGGAGTTACCGTGGCGGTAAAGAAAGAGCAGCGCGCCGCCCAGAAGGATCATCCAGAAGGCGCGCTGGGCCGGCAGGCCGCCGCCCGCCAAAAGGAGGTAGAAGCCGAGGAAGGGAGCGAGCAGAAGAGGCAGAAGACGGCGCGGAGGGCCCAGGCGCAGCAGCAGTGTTTCCGAGCGGCGGATAAGGAAAAGGGCCGGCGGATAGAGGACGGCGAACAGGATCCCCATGTGCAGGCCGGATACGGAAAAGAGATGGGCCACGCCAAGGCGGGACAACCGTTCTGTTTCTTCCCGGCCAAAACCGCTGCGGTCACCGATGAGGATGGCCCGCAGGTAGGAAGCCTGGTCCGGGGGGACTGCGGCGTTGATGAACTCCCTCAGGAAATGACGGATCTTCTCGATGCGGATGGACAAGGGGACTCGGTGAGAAGCGGGCAGAGGCGCCAGGTGGCTGTGACTTGGCAGGGAAGTTACGGCATGGATTCCCATACGGGCGAGATGCCGTGGATGGTCAAACTCACCGGGAGTACCGAAGCGGCTGGGAGGGCGAAGCCGGCAGCGAATACGAAGCCGGTCGCCAGGGGTGAGGTTGTCTGCTGCCTGGCGGACATAGATGCGGACTTTTCCGAAGATGCCCAGGTGGCGACCGGGAAGAAAGAGCTGTTCCGCCGCCAAATCAACGGTGGTCCGGTCGGCACCGGGAAAGACGGCGGCGATCTGCCCCTGAAGGCCGACTTCCTGTCCGGTAAAATGACTTACATGGGAGGGGTGGCGAGGCGGCTGGAGAGACAGGTGGTAAAGGCTTAATCCCAGGGCGCTGAAAAAGAAAATCAGCAAAAGACCCTTTGGCGGTCTGGGTGCGGGGATGATTAAAGAAAAGGCGGCAGGAAGCGGTGCGAAAACCAGGTAAAGAGAAAAGGGAAAATAAGGAGCGCAGAGGATGCCGGCGCCGTAGGCGAGGAGACAGACGGTCAGCGCAGGGCGGAACCTCTGGCGCGGTCCCCCGGAGAGGGCGC
This sequence comes from Deltaproteobacteria bacterium, assembly GCA_012729375.1. Taxonomy (GTDB): domain Bacteria; phylum Desulfobacterota; class Desulfuromonadia; order Desulfuromonadales; family JAAYDE01; genus JAAYDE01. The sequence continues at coordinate 16,820 of JAAYDE010000046.1, forward strand.
CGGGCGCGGTTGCCACTGCGTCAATGCTTGCTGAAAAAGATACCGTCATGACGGAAGGCAGGGTTCCGATGGTTTGACAATCCATCCTTTGCTGGTTATACATTTTATTAATCCGCGTGGGATTAGTAAACAGCCTGTCCAGGTTTCCCGCTGTTTTATTTTTGTTTTCTCATTTTATGTTCAGTTCGCTCCAGGGAGGTAATGGATGATTGATTCCTATCTGCGCCAGGAAGCCGAACGAAGTGCGTTGGGCATCCCCCCCCAGCCTCTCAACCCCGATCAGGTTCAAGGTGTTTGCATCCTCCTTCAGGTTCCCCCAAAAGGAAAAGAGCAGTACATTCTCGACCTGTTCCGCAACCGGGTTGCGCCGGGCGTCGATCCCGCGGCCGGCATAAAAGCCGGTTTCCTGCGGGATATCCTCAGCGGCAAGACAAGTTCCCCGCTCATTAATCGCCAGGAGGCGTTGCGCATCCTCGGCACCATGAGGGGAGGCTACAACGTTCCGGTTCTGGTGGATGCTCTCAAGGATGAGCAGTTGGGAATGGAAGCGGCTTACGCTCTTTCCAGGGTCTTTTTTGTCTATGAGGAGTTTCAGGGGGTTGCGGCTCTGGCCGATTACTGCCCGGCAGCCCGCAAGGTGCTGGAGTCGTGGGCGACGGGGGACTGGTTTCTTTCCCGTCCGCCGCTGTCGGCAAAGATCAAGGTGCGGGTGTTCAAGGTGGAGGGGGAGGTCAACACCGATGATCTCTCTCCCGCCGGGGCTTCCTGGAGCCGCGCCGATATCCCCCTGCACGCCCTGGCCATGGGCAAATTCCGCTTTCCCGGCGGCCTGGAAACCATCGCCAAGTGGCGTCTAGCCGGCGACCGGGTAGTCTTTGTCGCCGATGTGGTGGGCACGGGTTCTTCCCGCAAATCGGCCTGCAACAGTCTCTTGTGGCACATCGGCGAAAACATTCCCTTTGTTCCCAACAAGCGTTGTTGCGGGATCATCATCGGCGGCGTGATTGCCCCCATTTTCTTCAACACGGCTCGGGATTCGGGGGCGTTGCCCTTATCCATGGACGTGTCCAAACTCAAACATGGGGAAAATATCGTTATCCATCTCCAGGAAGGGGTGGTGACCGATGGCGAGGGGAATATTCTGACCACCTTCAAGCTGCAGCCGAAGAACCTTGTCGACGAATTCCGCGCCGGCGGCCGGATTCCCCTCTTTGTAGGCCGTTCGCTGACGCTGAGGGCACGAAAAGCCCTGAACCTGGGTGAAGAGGAGATTTTTATCCGGCCCAACGCTCCGCAACCGGTGCCTGGGCAGCCTTTCACCCTGGCCCAGAAGATCGTCGGCAAGGCCTGTGGTTTGCCGGGGGTCCTTCCCGGAACCGCCTGCGAACCCCAGGTGTCTACGGTCGGTTCCCAGGATGCAACCGGGCCGATGACGGTGGAGGAACTCAAGGAATTGGGCTGCCTCAAGTTCCAGGCGCCGCTGTTCTTGCAATCCTTCTGCCATACCTCGGCCTATCCCCAAACGTCTGATCTGGAGATGCAGCAATCCCTGTCCGAATTCATCGTCGAACGGGGCGGACTGGCTCTGCGTCCCGGTGACGGCGTTCTCCACTGCTGGGTCAACCGCATGCTGGTTCCCGACACCGTCGGCATGGCCGGCGACTCCCACAGCCGCTTTCCTCTGGGGCTCTCATTCCCCGCCGGTTCCGGTCTGGTGGCCTTCGCCGGGGCCCTGGGCTGCATGCCTCTCAATATGCCCGAATCCGTTCTGGTACGCTTTCATGCCCAACGCCGGATCGGCATAACATTGCGGGATGTGGTACACGCCATACCCTACCGGGCCATTCAGGAGGGGTTGCTGACCGTCCCCAAGAAAAACAAGAAGAATGTTTTCAACGGCCGCATCATCGAGATCGAGGGGCTTTCCGACCTGGCTGCGGAGCAGGCCTTCGAACTGACCAACTCTTCGGCAGAGCGCAGCGCCGCGGCTTGCTGCATCAGCCTTTCCCTTGAAAAAATAAAAAAATACCTGCGCTCCAACATCGCTTTGATGCACCAATTGGCCCACCAGGGCTACCATGATTCCCGGGTTTTGGAAAAACGTGTGCGGGCGGTGGAACATTGGTTGCGGAAACCCGAATTGCTGAGCGCCGACGGCACCGCCAGCTATGCCGCGACCCTCGAGATAGATCTCGACCAGCTCCGTGAACCGTTGGTGGCCTGTCCCAACGACCCCGACGATGTCCGTCTCCTTTCCGAGGTTGCCGGTACCCCCGTTCAGGATGTGTTCATCGGGTCCTGTCTGACCCATATCGGTCATTTCCGGGCGGCGGCCGAGATCTGGCGGCAAGGCCTCTTCAATCCCAATGTCCGGCTGTGGATCTGCCCGCCCACGCGGATGGACTATGAACAGTTGAAGAAAGAAGGACTGTTCCCGATCTTCAGCAGCGTCGGCGCCCGCATCGAACCACCCGGCTGTTCCCTGTGTATGGGGAATCAAGTTCGGGTCCCCGACGGGGCCACCGTTTTTTCCACCTCCACCCGCAACTTCGATGACCGCCTCGGAGACGGAGCCAGGGTTTTTCTCGGTTCCGCTGAACTGGCGGCGGTAACCGCGGCGTTGGGACGGATTCCTACCGTCAACGAATATATGGCCGTCTACAAAGGGAGGATCGTACCCCAGCGGGAAGCCATTTATTCATTACTTCAGTTCAACGAGATGAAAGGTTACTGAGTTGATGAAGGCGGGGCCGAAGGGAAAGAGGGAGTTGCCTATAAGTTCGATCCCAGGAACTTCCGGGTGATGGTTTTTTGAGTGCGCAAAAAAGCCTCACCGGAGACAAGCGAGGCTTTTTTTATCTGCAACCGCTGACGGAAGAATCAACGACAGTCACCGACGCGGCGGCCGGTAAAGCGGGTGGTCGTCTCCATTCCCTGGGGGCCGGAAATTTTCATGATCCCCTGCATCCTGTCGCCGGCGTAGGTGAATTCGGCATGACCCCTTGTGGCGCTTGCGCCGGCGCCGCATTCGATATCGTAGATTACCCGGTTGTCGCTGATCGCAAGATTGGCGGTCCGGCAATCCTGGTCGCCTTGCTCGGCCTGGTTCATGACCTCGGTCAGGTCTTCCCTGGTGATACATTGGCGTTGGGTCATGGGAGGAATGCTCACCGGCATCCCCGGTATTTTGATATCGGCGGAGATTTCCCAGAGCCCCTCTTTCATGTCAATGTCGGCAAGGTTGCGACCGTTGGCGGAGAGCGGCAAAAAAAGCAGCAGCAGAATCGGCACCATTATATTTTTCATCCCATACCCCCTTGTTCTGCGGAAAACATCTAAAATATCCTGTCGCGCATTATTGCAAATTTGCCGTCACTGACAAGGAGCAATTTGTTTTGCCGGAAAAATTCCCTTTCACGGGCGTTGAACAAGCGGTGGCTGTGGAGCCGGGGAAACCGGTTTGCCGGAGCTTTCCTGTCGGGATTGCGTCGCCATGGAGTGGGTTGCCCTCGCCGGGGCAACGGATTTTTGTGTTAAAAGAGGAAAGGGAGGCAGGCGGCTCAGGGGATTTCCTGCGCCTTTGGGCTCTGTTCGGGAGTATCCTTCTTCTCCATGCGGCTGGCGTCGGCGGCGGTCTGGGCCAGGTGGAGGAGCATGACCAGACGATCAAGAGTGCACTGCTGGGCGAGGTGGAAAATCTGCTGGGCGATCCTGGCGGCGGAGGAACTGGTGTCGGCCTCCTCCTTTCCCAGGACCAGATAGTCGAGGGTCACGCCGAAATGTTGAGAAACCTGTGCCAGTTCACGGGGGGTGAAGTCGGTAATGCCCTGCTCCCGGTTGCTGATGCTGCTCGGTTGGCCAAGGCCGAGAATGGCGGCCAGATCTTCCTGGCACATGCCGGCTCCCTGCCGCAGGGCCGCCACCCTTCTGCCGAGCTGGTAGCTGATCTCATTGGGTTTGGCGTTGACCTTCATGCCTTTTCCTCCAGAAAAAACAAAACATTGTTTGTTTTTTTATCACAGTTTTTGGAAAAGAACAGCAAAAAAGATCATTTCCTTTTGTTTTTAATGGGGAATTTTTATTCTCAGGCGGCCGGTTGATGGTCTTTTCCCCACCAGCGGAGGAAATGCCCAAGGCAGGAAGAGTACCCTCCGCCGGCTAACCCGGAACTTCTGTTTGACCCTGAAAAAGGAGCGTGACCTATGCGCGTACAGGCCGAGATCAGCCTTTATCCCCTGCGGACAATGGAATTGTCCCCGGCGATCGCCCGATTCCGCAAAGTTCTGGAAGGCGGTCAGGTGAAAATTGTGGAGGGTCCCATGAGTACCATCATCGGCGGGGGGCAGGAAGAGGTTTTCCACGCTCTCCAGGAGGCTTTTGCGGCAGTTTCCGCGGAATTCGAGGTGGTTTTGTCCTGCAGGATATCCAATGCCTGCCCGGAAGCCGCCGGGGGTATTTGCCGATTGTAAACCTCTGCGGTCAGGGGAAGGGGCCTTTGAGCGCCGCCGAGTCGGCCAGCGTCAGGAAATGCCTGGTCAGGGCCGGGTGCAACTTGGTTCCGGAGATTTTCTGCAGGATTTTCTTGCATTCGGGTAATTCCGTCGGCGCCTGATAGCTCCTGCGGGTGCGCAAGGCATCAAAAACGTCCGAAATGGAAGTAATGTAACTGCACAGATTCAGAGGCCAATCGGCGGACACTCGCGGATACCCGCCGCCGGCGAAATCGATGTGGTGTTCGTAGGCGGTGGTTACCGCCAAAGGGGGTATGTTGGGGATGGCGTAAAGGTACTCCGCTCCCTTGACGGGATGCTGGCGAATGAGGGCGGTTTCCTCTTCGTCCAGGCGGGCCGGTTTGCAGAGAATCTCTTCGGGGATGAACAGCTTGCCTATGTCGTGGAGCATGCCGGCGATGCCGATGTCATGCAACAGGCGGCCCTGGATTCTCAGGGAAATGGCTTGGGCCAGGTTGAGTATGCAGACGTTGGTGGAATGGGTGAAGGTGTATCTGTCCTTTTTTTGCAGGGCCGAAAGAAGGAGGAAAGAGTTGATGTCTTCCCGCAGGATGCCGATCAGCCCGGAAACCATTTCCGAAAGTCCCTTGATGGAAAAATTCTGACGTTTTTTGGCCCGTTCGTAGATCTCGGCAAGAATGCGTATTTCCGCCGCGGACAGGTCCTCCAGGGTCAGCGTGTTGCCTTTCCCTTCTTGGCTATCCCCGCTTGGTTCGGTTGCCGACAGGGCAATTTTTCCGAAACGCACATGTTCGCTGGGGGCCAGTTTCTGGTAATCCGTTTCCGGCGACAGCAGATTGCCGATCAACTGAAGTAAGTCGCTCTCCGTGATCCCTTCGGAAAATTCCACACTTTCAATCCTCTTGTCGCGGAAGGCCCCGGTCAGGCGCTCGCTGTAGACTCCTTTGGGCAGGGGCTGATTGTCCACGACCATTTGATCGTCGATCAGCATAAAGGAAATTTTCGTTGCCTTTTCCATGGCCTGAATAAGGGCCTCGAAGGCTTTGCCGGCCAGGCGGGATACTTGAGGATGGAGGTTGGAATAGAGGGCTCCGTTGGCCAGGGCCATGGCAAAATAGCGGACGAATTCGGCGCAGCCGGATAATTTTTGTTGAGAGGCGGAAGAATTCATTTCATTTTCTTGAGGGCTTCCCGCGCCGCCAAAGAGAGGTCTTTGTCTCTGGCGGTGATAAATTCATTCACTATGTCCAGTGCTTCCGGTTTGGAGAAAAAGGGCATGTTTCTGATAATTTCCAGTTTGAGGGCGGCCAGCTTCCGGGAATTCAGAAAGGAAGTGGAGCGCAGAATCGCCACCAGGGCCGGGAGGGACAGGGGATCCCCCATCGCCGCGAGGCTGCGGATGGCCATTTTTTTCATCTCTATTTCGGCATGGCTGAACCCTTTGTTCTGGAGAAAAAAGACCAGGTTGTCCCTGATTTCCGTTGAGGAAGAGAACCCGGCCAGGGCAATGGCGTTGAGTTTGCGTTCTTCGTCTTGTCCCTTGATATCCTGAAGCAGCAGCGTCTCGGCCAAAGGATCCCGGTACTGAAGCAAGGTCTGGGTGATTTCCTTGCGGATCTTCGGGTGGGGGTGGGCGGCCAACCGGCGCAGGGCGCGAACCACCTCCGGAGTGCCCAAAGCACGCAGGATGATGATCATGTTGCGGACAAAATACCAGCGCTTGTCACCCAATCGCTCGAGATACGGCTGCGGGCTTTCCCGGCGCCCGATTTCGATCAGCTCGTCAATGATGAAACTGCGCAAAAAGCGGTTGTGCTCTTCGGCCAGTCGGTCCAGAAGCGGGTTGAGAAAGTGGTTCCCGTTGGTCCGGATCAGATAGCGGATATCCTCGAGGTTTTCTTTGCCCCAGGTGGCAAGGGTCGCGATAACCTCTTCCATGAACTCAGGGCTGAAAAACTGGGCGAGCAGATCCCGGTAATAGGGGATGTTTTCCGGATCGGCCTTTTTCTCTGCCGAAAGCAGATATTTATGGATCTGCACCAACGCCGCGAAGTTTCCGGTGTGCAGAAAGAAGGTGATGGATTCGGCCAGTTTTTCCTTCAGTGAAGCCTTGGAAGCCGAGCTGTCATTCAGCTTGAAAAGCTCGAGAATTACCCGGCTGCGCTGCATTTCCACAACCTGCGGAGAAATGGTGTCGAGAAGTTTGGTGATTTCCTCGTCGACTACGGCCGCGGGGAAGATTTCATTGAGGAGGGAGTGAAGGGCCAGGTGATATTCTTCGGAACCGTAGTGTTCACTGATATCCTCCCGAAACATGGCGTGAATCTTGTCCTTCGCCGAGGAGTCGGGCAACGGAGCGATCCCCGCCGGGTTTTCGCTGCGGCGGGTTTGCGCAAACCGCTCCAGCAGAGCGAGGATGTTTTCCGACGCGTAGAGGTTTTCCTGGTCGACGTCATCGATGATTTCAAACAGCGTTTTTGCAGCGAAGCCCTGCAGAACCCTTTTTATTCCCTCGGCATCCTGCTGCCGCCCCGCACCGAGCAGGTATTGATGGAAGCGGCGGCGCAGAAAAGGGTTGAGAAGAGTGATGAATTTTTCAAACTTTTGGATGGCGAGAAGAAGGGGAGGGATATCCTCCGCTTCCATTTTCCCTATGTCCTCCAACAGAACGGCCACGCTCTTTTCAATCCCTGCGTCGGGGATCGGTTCCGGCTTTAGAAAAAGCCCGTTCAGGTAGTTCGCCAGCTCCTCAGGGAAGACGGAGGACGGTATCCGATCCCAGGAACGTTCCAAAAGAAGCGGGTCTTGGAGGAGGGCGGCAACGAAATTTTCCCAGATTTTTCCCGGTAGGGGTTCGTTGTCCGCAGGCGGGGGCTCGTCGTTGATTTCCTTGACATGGAAGATGCTGTAATCGACCTCTTTGGCCTCCAGATTCTGGAAATCCATTTCGGCGAAGATTTTTTCCGCGCCCTGGGCGGCGAACTCTTCGGCTTTGCGGTTGAGAAGGGCGGCGAAAGCGCCGATTTCCCTTTTGGTGAGGCCGCGGCGCAGGCTCAGCAGGACGATACCCCGTTCGGAAAGCAATTGGCCGAACTCGGTAAAAATCCGGTTGGCAGGGAGAGCGTCCGTCTCGGCGACATGAAGAGTGTCTTTGGACGCCGCACAGGTAATGGAGTTGACCTTTTCGAAGAGACTGTCGGCCGCTTGGCAGGCCCTGGTCAGGGATTGCTCGGGCAACGGATGTTCTGCCGGATAGGCGAGGAGATTCTTGCGGCAGATATTCAACAGCAACAGGAACTGGGAAAAGAGTTCCCAGGGGAATCCCTCATGGGCAAAATCCGCTATGTCGTGCGGGGGCACCCTTGCCATTACCTTTTTTCCCCAGGAATGTTATTCGTTATCGATTTCCAGCGTGTTTCTTCCCTTGACGATGCCCCTTTTGCTGGCGCGGATGAAATCAACCATTTTGCGCACGTCGTCGGTGACCTGGAGATGCTTCTGAATATGCTCGAGAGCCGCCGAAAGCCTCATTTTGGAACGGAAAATCGTCCTGAAGGCCTCTTTGAGGGCGCGAATCCTGGCGACATCGAAATTGTTCCGGCGCAAACCGATGACGTTGATCGTCCGTGCCCAGTTGCCGCCGTCACAGACACAAAAAGGGGGAAGATCCTTGGAAATCCGCGCTCCTCCTCTCATGAGGGAAAAATCGCCGATGCGCACGAACTGGTGGACCAGGATGTTGCCGGAAAGAATCACCCGGTTTCCCACCTGGACATGACCGGCGATGAGAGAGCCGTTGGCGAATATGTTGAAATCTCCGACCTGGCAGTCGTGAGCCACATGGCTGTTGGCCATGAAATAGTTGTTGCTGCCGATACGGGTCACCGTGCCGGAGCGGTGGCCGCGGTGAACGGTGAACCCTTCCCTGAGGACATTGTTGTCGCCGATCATGGTGAAGGAATCTTCACCTTTAAAGCCGATATCCTGGGGAATCTGACCGATTACTGCGCAGGGGAATATTTGGTTTCCGCTGCCGAGGGTGGTTCCCCGGCCGATGTGGGCGCCGTGCATGACAACCGTTCCTGAGCCGATGGTGACGTCGGCGTCGACAAAGGCGTGGGGCCCGATTTCCACTTCATCGGCCAGCCGGGCCGCCGGATCAACGGTTGCGGTTGGATGAATTTTGGGCATTTCCTTGCTTCTCCTTGCAAAGGGATTGGGTATATTAAGCCGTAGTGAAGTATCCTACCGGGGGTGTGTCCTCAAGACCGAACAGGAAACCTTTAAACAACCTCATACTATATATTGGAAGGAAGGAGAAAGTAATGATTTTTTTCGATAACGAGATGGAAATGGAACCGATGCTGGGTGCGGCATCGCTGATCTGCGTGGCGGCGCGGACCGCTCCCAAAGGGAAAGGGATGGACCTGCTGCGCACGGCGGTGGTCACCGGGGAAGAAAAACTCCGTATCGCCGAGCGCATGAGGGAAATTGCTCTGCGGGACGGGGTCAAGTTTTTCGCCCGCGATGCGGACAATGTGGATCAGGCCAAGATGCTGATTCTTTTTGGCACCCAAGAAAAACCGATGGGTCTTCCTAACTGCGGTTTCTGCGGTTTCGCAAACTGTGCGGCATTGCTGGTGGCCGGCGGCGTCTGTGCCTTCAACAGCGGCGACCTGGGGATCGCTTTGGGATCGGCCGTCAGTCGCGCCGCCGACCTGCGCATCGATAACCGCATTCTCTACAGCGCCGGCAAGGCGGCGGTCGAAATGGGCATCCTGGGTGAGGAGATACGGATTGCTTTTGGGCTGCCCCTCTCCGTTACCGGGAAAAATCCTTTTTTCGACCGCAAAGCGTAACACCATGGTTTCCGCCGAAGAAGAGATTTTCGAAATCGTCGACGAGTATGACCGGATCGTCGGCCGCGCCACCCGCCGCCAGTGCCATGGAAATCCGGCCTTGATTCATCGCGTGGCCCACGTACTGGTTTTCAATAAACGGGGGGCGGTCTTGCTGCAAAAACGCTCCTTGCGCAAAGATATCCAGCCGGGACGCTGGGATACCAGTGTCGGGGGACATCTGGCGCCCGGTGAAGATTATCGGCAAGCCGCCCTGCGGGAGACAGGAGAGGAATTGGGTATCGAAGAACCGGTTTTGACCTTCCTTTACCGTTCCTGTATCCGCAACGACATCGAAGCGGAAAACGTCGCCACGTTCATGACGTACCACGAGGGTCCCTTTTCCTTTGCCGGCGATGAAATCGAAGAGGTGCGTTTCTGGACCGCGGAGGAGATCGACGCGGTTCTCGGAAAGGGGATTTTCACCCCCAACTTCGAAGAGGAGTGGCGCCTGTATGGCCTCTGGAAAAAGGGGAAAGCCAAAGCCCTGGGCGGATAGTTTTTTTGTCGCGGGGGGAGGTTTTCCGCTCCGGGCGGCTTGCCTTTATTTTAGGCAGAAGAATCCTCCCTTGCCTGGAAATAGGGCAGAAAAAGGCGCCGAAGAACCAGTCCAAGGCTTCCTCTCTTGCCGACAGTATATTGATAACAGGGACTTACAAAAATATTTGAGGTTTTCACCGTCTCGGCAAAGCTTTTGCTCATACAGAGTACTGAAAAGAGCGTCGGTAGCGATGAGTGAATCAATACAATCGAGAGGGTTGCCAGCCATGAAAAAAATTGAGTGCATCATCAAGCCTTTCAAGCTTGACGAGGTCAAGGAGGCCCTGAGCGAGATCGGCATCAAAGGGATTACCGTCAGTGAGGTCAAGGGGTTCGGCCGCCAGAAAGGGCATACCGAGCTTTACCGCGGTGCCGAATATGTGGTCGACTTCATTCCCAAGATCAAGATGGAGATCGTGGTTCCGGATGACCTGGTGGCCAAGGTGGTCGACACCATTTCGGAAACGGCGCGGACCGGGCGGATCGGCGACGGCAAGATCTTCGTTCTGCCGGTGGATGAAGCCATTCGCATCCGTACCGGGGAGCGGGGCGAGGACGCGGTTTGATGAAAGACCCGGCAAAATGCCCTGATTTTTTGGTTAAACATTCCACAAGAGAGGAAAAAGAGATGACCCCCAAAGAGGTAATGGAATTTGTCAGCGAAAAGAAATTGAAGATCGTTGATTTCAAGTTTCTCGATTTCGTCGGTGTCTGGCAGCATTTCTCGCAGCCCATCCAGGAACTGAGCGAGGAAACCTTTGAGGAGGGGATCGGTTTCGACGGTTCCTCGATCCGCGGCTGGCAGCCGATCCACAACAGCGACATGCTGATCGTGCCCGATCCCACCACCGCCAAGATCGATCCCTTCGTCGCCACTCCCTGCCTGAGCCTGATCTGCAATATCGTCGATCCCATCACCCGCGAAGGCTACACCAGGGATCCCCGCTTCATCGCCCAGAAGGCCGAGGCCTACCTGAAGTCGACCGGCATCGCCGACGTTGCCTATTTCGGCCCCGAGCCGGAATTTTTCATCTTTGACGATGTGCGCTACTTTTCCGGCGTCAACCAGTCCTTCCATATGGTTGATTCCGTGGAAGGGATTTGGAACTCGGGCCGGGAGGAATTTCCCAACCTCGGCTACAAGCCCCGCCACAAGGAGGGCTATTTCCCCTGCGCCCCCACCGATTCGCTGATCGACCTGCGCAACGAAATGGTGGACGAGCTGCAAAAGGTCGGGCTGCACATCGAATGTATGCACCATGAGGTGGCCACCGGCGGCCAGTGCGAGATCGACATGCGTTTCGACAGCCTGCTGAAGATGGGGGACAACCTCCAGTGGTTCAAGTACATCATCAAGAATGTCGCGCGCCGTAACGGCCGCACCGTAACCTTCATGCCCAAGCCTCTTTATGGGGATAACGGCTCCGGCATGCATTGCCACATGTCGTTATGGAAAGACGGTAAGAACCTGTTTGCCGGCGATGGCTATGGTGGCCTTTCAAAAACGGCCCTTTATTATCTCGGCGGCATCATGAAGCATGCCAAGGCGTTGTGCGCCATCACCAACCCGGGAACCAACTCCTACAAACGTCTGGTCCCCGGCTTCGAGGCGCCGGTCAACCTGGCCTATTCCAGCCGCAACCGTTCCGCCTCGTTGCGCATTCCGGTCACCAGCAATCCCAAGGCCAAGAGAGTCGAATACCGCACCCCCGACCCCCTGTGCAACGGCTATCTGGCCTTTGCGGCCATGGTCATGGCGGGCCTGGACGGCATCGAGAACAAAATCGATCCGGGCGAACCGCTGGACAAGGATATCTACGGGCTCTCCCCCGAGGAATTGAGCCATGTGCCCAAGGTGGCCGGATCTCTCGAAGAAGCTCTCATCTATCTGGAAGAGGACCACGATTTTCTGCTCAAGGGGGATGTTTTCACCAAGGATGTCATCGACATGTGGATCGATTACAAGCGTTCCGCCGAGGTCGACAAGGTTCGCATGCGTCCCACTCCCATGGAATTCGAACTCTATTTCGATTTCTGAGTGCCGCGGAAATCTTTGCGCAAAACAAGAAAACCCCCTGGCAGCAGGGGGTTTTCTTGTTTTGAAGGTTTTTGGGAGTGGTTCAGAGGGCGTTTTGGGCAATGAACTCCTTGATCTTTTCTGCCTCCGCGTCGATGAGGTGGCACCGCTCGGGACGGTTTTCGATTCCCCGCAAAGAAGGGGGACGTTCCGGGTCGAGGCCGACAGCCCGGCGTACGGCCGCACTGAACTTGGCCGGATGGGCGGTGGCCAGGCAGATCAGGGGCACGCCCGGCGCGGTGGTGCGCGTGCCGGCGCGCACACCGACGGCGGTGTGAGGATCGAGGAGGTAGCCGTTCTGCCGGTGAAAATCACGGATGGTGGCGATGGTCTCCTCCCGGTCTACAGAACAGGAGGTGAAATCCTCGGCGATAGTGCGCCGTTCGTCGCCGGCAAAGGAGATGGCCCCCGTTTTCCGAAAATCTTCCAGGGTGGAGCGGACTCTGGCCGCATCGCCGTGGTAGATGAAGTAGAGATAGCGTTCGAAATTGCTGGCCACCTGGATGTCCATGGATGGCGAGAGGGTTTCGATGACTTTCTCCAGGGAATAGTCGCCATGGAGAACGAAACGGGTGAGGATGTTGTTTTCGTTGGTGGCGATCACCAGTTTGGCGATGGGCAGGCCCATCTTTTTGGCCAGCCAGCCGGCGAAAACATCGCCGAAATTGCCCGTGGGAACGGAAAAAACCACCTCACGGCAGGAGCTTTCCCGGTGCACCCGCCCCCAGGCATAGAAATAGTAGACGATCTGCGCCACCAGCCGCGCCCAGTTGATGGAGTTGATGGAGGCCAGGCTGTGACGCGATTTGAAGTCGAGATCCCCGAAAATTTCCTTGACGATCCGCTGCCCGTCGTCAAAAGTGCCGCGCACCGCCAGATTGAAGACGTTGGCATCGGTGACCGTGGTCATCTGCAGCTGCTGGATCGGCGAGACCTTGCCGTGGGGATGGAGAATGAAGATGTTGATATTCTTTTTCCCGCGGAGTCCGTAAATGGCGGCGCTGCCCGTGTCTCCGGAAGTGGCGCCGAGGATGTTCATCCGCCCGTGGCGTTTTTCCACCAGGTATTCGAAGAGGTTGCCGAGGAACTGCAGGGCCAGGTCCTTGAAGGCCAGGGTCGGGCCGTGAAAGAGTTCAAGGATGTAGATGTCCCCCTTTTTCACCACAGGGGTGATTTCGGGATGACTGAAGGTCGCGTAGGAACGGTCGATGAGATCCTTGAGAATGGGGCGGGGAACGTCCTCGGCAAAGAGGGAGATGATGCGGAAGGCCAGCTCAGGATAGGGCAGAAACGCCAGGTCGTCGATCTCTTTTACGGCGAGGGCGGGGATGGTTTCCGGCAGCAGCAGGCCGCCGTCGTCGGCCAGGCCCATCATGACGGCATCCTCGAAGGGAATGGCGTCGATGCCGCCGCGGGTGCTGATATAAAGCATGAAAGGAGGCTCCTTTAAGGGGGCTGTTTGGATGACTGCATCATAACAAGATCGATTGCTTCTGGGAAGGGGAAGTGACGCATGCAAGGATGATTCCGCCCCCGGAAACCTTTCCGGCGAGACTTTGCTTTTTGGGGGGCGGGGAAAAAGGGCTTGGACAGCGCCTTGGTTTTACCCTATCATTTCAAAAACAAGGGCCTGAGGGCGGTTTCCGTCCGCTTTGGGAAAAATGCCGGTTCCCTGGGAATCCGCTTTCCCCGCCGCAGGATTTTTCGCGGAGGGGAAGGTCAAGACGGTAATCAAGGAGTATTTTATGGAACAGTTATGGGCTCCCTGGCGGATGGACTATGTCGGCAAGGATGCGGCCCCCGATGGATGTATCTTCTGTATCCAGGGGATTCCGCACCAGGATCGGCAACGGCTGGTCCTGTTCCGGGGGCACCACGGCTTCATCATAATGAACCGTTATCCCTATTCCAACGGCCACCTCATGGTCGTTCCCCATCGCCACACCTCCGAGATAGAGGATCTTTCCTCCGCGGAACGGCTGGAAATTTTCGATCTTCTGGTCCGCGCCCGGCAGGTTCTGAATCGCTGCCTCAAACCGCAGGGATACAATATCGGCATCAACCTCGGCAAGGTCGGCGGCGCCGGCGTCACCGAACATGTTCATCTCCATATCGTTCCCCGTTGGCTGGGGGATACCAATTTCATGCCGGTTTTCGCCGATGTGCGGGTCATTCCCGAACATCTGGAAGCAACCTACGAAACCCTGCGCCAGGCCTTCGAGGAGATGGGCTGATCCCGGTCACAGCGGGCCGGGAATGGAACAGTTGAAAGGATTGACGGTAGATGATGGAAATTTTCGACAAGGGCGGTCCCCTTCTGTATGTGATTGCCTTTTGTTCCGTTCTCGCCCTGGGGATTTTCCTCGAGAGGCTGTGGGTTTTTTCCCGTCTGCGCCGGGAGTTCCAGACTCTGGCCGCCGAGGTCGGAAGTCTCGTCGAAAACGGCAAAAGTGCCGAGGCGGAAGCGGTCTGCCTGCGCACCCGCAACCCTCTGGCGCCGGTCTTTCTTGCCGCCCTTAAATCTGCCGGCAAACCACGGGATCAGATCAAGCAGGAAGCGGAAGAAGCCGGGTCCCGGCAGACGGTCTTTGTCAACCGCTACCTGGGGCTGATGAGCACCATCGCCACCCTCGCCCCCCTGCTTGGCCTGCTGGGCACCGTTCTCGGGATGATCCAGGCCTTCAACGTCATCGCCGTCCAGGGGGTGGGAACCCCGGCCACCCTTGGAGGGGGAATCTCCCAGGCCTTGCTGACGACGGCGGCAGGACTCTCCGTGGCCATCCCCGTCATCCTTCTCCATCGTTATCTTTCCAGCCGTGCGTCGCTGATCGTTCTGGAGATGGAGGAACACTCCCTCCATCTGGTGAACCTGCTGTCAAGGTAGGGGGTCAATGGGATTTCTGCGCCATAAATCCGAGGAACCCAAGATCGATCTGACGCCGATGGTCGATGTGGTCTTTCTGCTCCTCATCTTTTTCATGATTTCCACCACTTTCATTGAAACGTCGGGGATCTCCATCCAGTTGCCCAGTGTCTCCTCCCCGGCTCCTCCTTCCCGGGAAGAGAAGGAAGTGAGGATTTCCGTGACCGCGGAAGGGAACATTTTCCATCACCATCCCAACAGCCCCAAACCGGAACCGCTGACGGAGGAGGAAATGGACCGGCTGCTGGAACATTATGGGGCCGAGGAAGCGGGACAGATGACCTTCTTTCTGCTGGCGGACCGGGATTCCCGCCATGGAAAGGTGGTCAAGGTCATGGATTCGGCCCGCAAGCACGGTTTCAGAAAGCTGGCGATCGGTACCTTAACGGAAAAAGGCCTCAAGCCATGAAAGGAGAGGTACTTATCGGCATCGACCTGGGCGGCACCAACTGCCGGGCGGCGCTGGTCACCCTGGACGGGGAGATCCTGGTTATCAACAAAGTTCCGACCAAGATGGCGGAGGGGCGGGATTTTTTTCTGGCCCGGCTGTTTCGGATGTGTGACGACCTGATCCAGTTTGCCGCCAGGGAGGGGCTGCTGGTCTCCGCTCTGGGGATGGGCGCCGCTGGTGTCATCAGCCCCAGCGGAGCAGTGACCGTTTCCCCAAACCTGGCGCCGCTCAACGGATTTCCCCTGGCTGCGGCCATCCGCGACCAGTTCGCCCTGCCGACCACACTGGCCAACGATGCCAACGCCATCGCCTGGGGGGAAGCCATCCTTGGCGCCGGGCGGGTCTTCTCATCGTTTTTGACCATCACTCTGGGCACCGGGGTGGGCGGCGGATTGATCCTGGACAGGAAACTGTGGAAGGGGGCGGATGGCTCCGCCGGGGAGATCGGCCATTTTGTCGTCGAACCGGAGGGACGTGAATGCCGTTGCGGCAGCCGCGGTTGTCTCGAACAATATGCTTCGGCCACCGGCATTGTGCGCACCGCGGTGGATTCCCTGGCACGGGGTGAATACAGCGTTTTGGCTGGTCTGCCGCGGGAGGAAATCACCTCGCTCAAGGTTTCCGAAGCGGCCCGCGGTGGCGACGGGGTGGCTCTGAACGCTTTCCGGGAGGCGGGGGAGCGTTTGGGGCAGGTGCTGGCCAGCGTTGCCAACCTGCTCAATCTGGACGGGGTGGTTATCACCGGCGGGCCGGCGGAAAGCCTGGATTTGATCCGGCCCTGGCTGGAAAAGGAGATAAAAGCTCGGGCTTTCGAAATCCCCTTCCGGCGGATGAAGATCGTCCGCGGAGAACTTGGGGAAGAGGCGGGGATTCTCGGCTCGGCCCGCTTGGCCCATGACGAATTGCTTGCCGCTCAAAGGCGAGATGACCCGAAGCCAACCCAGAACTGAGTTTCATGGAGGAATGCATGACCAAGAAAAAGATAGCCATTCTTACCGGTGGTGGGGACTGTCCCGGCCTTAACGCGGTTATCCGTGGTGTCGTCATTTCGGCTGTCGTCCAAAGGGGATGGGAAGTCCTCGGCATCCGGGACGGGTTTGACGGCCTGGTAGGGGAGCCCCGCTACGTGCGGCTGGAAGTGGCCAACGTAAGGGGCATCCTTTCCCGCGGGGGAACCATCCTCGGTACCAGCAATCGGGGCAATCCTTTTTCTTTCCCGATCCGCAAAGGAGATGTCATGGAGATGCAGGACGTCTCCGCCCAGGTGGTCGAAAATATCCGCGCCCTGGGCATCGATGCCCTGGTCGCCGTGGGCGGGGACGGTACCCTGAAGATCGGCAAACGCCTCTGCGAACTGGGGGTGCCGGTGGTCGGCGTGCCGAAAACCATCGATAACGATCTGCGGGGCACGGATGTCACCTTCGGCTACAACACCGCCGTCGGCATCGTCACCGAAGCCCTCGACCGCCTGCTGACCACCGCGGAAAGCCACCATCGAGTTATCGTGGTCGAGGTGATGGGCCGGAACGCCGGCTGGATTGCCCTGGAATCCGGCATCGCCGGTGGCGCTGATGTCATCCTCATTCCTGAAATTCCCTTTCAGATCGACAAGGTCTGTGAAAGTCTCCGCCTGCGGCGGCGCATCGGCCGGAAATTTTCCCTCGTGGTGGTCGCCGAAGGGGCCCACGCCATCGCCGGAGAGCGCATCGTTCAGGCGACCGCCCAGGAGAATCTGGGGATCGAACGGCTGGGTGGAATCGGCGAGGCGGTTTCCAGGCAGCTTTCCACGGCCCTCGATATCGAAACCCGGGTGGTGGTTCTCGGTCATGTGCAGAGGGGAGGGACGCCGGCGCATTTTGACCGCATCCTCAGCTCGAGGTTCGGTGTCCATGCCGTCAGGCTGATCGAAAAAGGGCAGTTCGGCCGCATGGTCGCCCTACGTGGCCGTTCCGTCGTCTCCGTCGATATCGACGCGGCGGTGGCTTCCCTCAATCTTGTCGACCCCCAGGGCGATCTGATCGCCGTCGCCGAGGAACTGGGAATCAATATGGGCCGTTGACAGCTGTGACGGTGTCAAAATCCCCGGCTGGCGGCGGAACGGTGCGCTGGAGGAATCTTCTTTCCCGGCGCCGTTGCTCAAGTTTTCAGTTTATCCAGGCAACCGAGCAGAATATTTTTCTTTTCCCTTAACCTGTTGCGAAATTCGAACAGGTCGGTGTGGCTGATTTCGGAACCCAATTCGGCGATGACACTTTCCAGGAACTCCACCAACACCTTTTTTTCTTCGGCGTTGAATCGCGGTTCGGCCATCATCCACCTCCTTATATCTTGAAGGTTTCCTTTCTATTCATTTTAATTGACAATCTCTTGCTATCAAATTTTTGAGTAAATGT
Organism: Deltaproteobacteria bacterium; assembly: GCA_012729375.1. GTDB lineage: Bacteria > Desulfobacterota > Desulfuromonadia > Desulfuromonadales > JAAYDE01 > JAAYDE01. The sequence goes on from JAAYDE010000046.1 coordinate 34,574, forward strand.
TAAATTCCACGGGTTTCCTGTTTTTTGGGCAATGCTGAAAACCGCGGAAAAACATCCATCTACAACAAGCAGGCGAGGAGGCATCATGGCTGTCAACGGCCTCGAGGAAAGAATTGTCGGCATGGGGGAGAAAGTGCTGGCGGAAATCCGGCGGGACCGTCCTTCCCTTTTCAACCGCAACCGGTGGATCGGCGAGGTACTGCGCTGGAGTATGGAAAACGAGGACTTCAAGGTTCAGTTGTTTCGCTTCATCGACGTTTTCCCGAGTCTTTCCGGCAAGGATTCCCTGGGCCGGCACCTGCGGGAATATTTCGACCGGGAAGAAGGGCAGATCCCCGGCATTTTCCGCCGCGGATCCCGTTTTGCCGGGTTCCTCGGTGACTACCTTCTCAATCAGGCCATCGGCCGCAATATCCGCAGTGTCGCCCGGCAGTTCATCATCGGCGAGAATGCCGCCGAGGCGGTGAAGCGGTTGACCAAAATCCGCCAGGACGGGTTCGCCTTCACCGTCGATCTTCTGGGGGAAGCGGTGGTCGGCGAGGAAGAGGCCGACACCGTCCTGGATCGCTATTGCGGCCTTGTCGAGGCTCTGGGGCAGGCGGCGAAAGGATGGCGGGCGCTGGCGGGTCCGGCAGGAGAAAACGGCGCCGACTGGGGATCGGCTCCCATGGTCAACCTTTCGGTCAAACCGAGCGCCCTCTATTCACAGATCCGACCGGAGGATTTCGAAGGCTCGGTGGCGGGTGTCCTCGACCGGCTGACGAAGATCTGCGAACAGGTCATGCGGGCCAAGGGATTTCTGTGCATCGACATGGAGTCAAACCGGCTGAAGAACGTGACCCTGGAAATTTACCGGCGCTTGCGGCTGCGTTTCCCCCACTATCCCCATCTCGGCCTGGCCCTCCAGTCCTATCTGAAAGAGACCGATGAGGACCTGGAGGAACTGCTGCAATGGGCACGGGACAATGCCGTTTCCCTTTCCATCCGCCTGGTCAAGGGCGCCTATTGGGAATATGAGGTGGCCCAGGCCCGGATGCGCAGCTGGCCGGTGCCGGTGTTCACCCGCAAGGCCGAAAGCGATGCTGCCTTCGAGCGCCATGCCCGGCGCCTTCTGGAAAATCATGACATCTGCCATCTTGCCTGCGCTTCCCACAATATCCGTTCGGTAATGGCGGTTTTGGAAACGGCCCGCTCCCTGGGGGCTCCCGCCGAAAAACTGGAGTTCCAGGTGCTGCACGGCATGGCCGAGCCGGTGGCCAAGGCGATCCTCAAGTTGACCGGCAGGGTCCGCCTCTATTCCCCTTTCGGAGAGCTGATCCCGGGCATGGCCTACCTGGTCCGGCGTCTTCTGGAAAACACCTCCAATGAATCCTTTCTGCGGCACAGTTTCGCTGAAGGCGCGGACAGCGCCCTTTTATTGCGCAATCCCCTCGATATTCTGGCCGAGGAACCGCCTGCGGAAACGACCCCGGACGGCGCAGCAAAGCCTTTTGTCAATGAGCCGGTCCCCGACTTTTCCGTAAAAAGGAATCGGCATGCCATGGCTGCGGCGTTGACCGCCGCCCGTTCCCAGTTGGGACGGACCTATGGATTTGTCGTCAATGGCCGGGAATCCTTTTCGCGGAATCTTCTGGTCTCTCACAACCCGGCCCGTTTGGGCGAGGTGGTCGGCCGGGTCTGCCAGGTGGGGATGGGAGAGGTACGTGAGGCGGTTGCCGCGGCCAAGGCCGCTTTTCCTTCCTGGCGCGACAAAAGCGCCGGGGAGCGGGCGGGCCTGATGCGGAAAACCGCTGCCGTCGCCCGGGAACGGTTTTACGAGCTGGCCTCCTGGCAGGTTCTGGAGGTAGGAAAACAGTGGGAGCAGGCCTGTGGCGACGTCGCCGAGGCGATCGATTTCCTCGACTATTACGCCCTTCACATGGAGCGGCTGGGGAGAGGAACGGAAATCAGCCTCCAGTACGGGGAGAGCGACCGCCTCGTCTATGAGGGCAAAGGGGTTGCGGCGGTGATCGCCCCGTGGAATTTTCCCATGGCGATCAGTTGCGGCATGATCGCCGCCGCTCTGGTGGCGGGCAACTGCGTCGTTTACAAGCCTTCCGAAAGGTCTTCCGTCTGCGGGCGCATGGTTTTCGACCTGTTTGCCGCCGCCGGGCTTCCCGCCGGGGTTCTTCATCTGGTCCCCGGTTACGGCCATGTGGTCGGCGAGTTTCTGGTGGAGCATCCCGACATCTGCATGATCGCCTTCACCGGGTCCTTGAAGGCGGGACTGCAGATCGTGGAAAAGGCCGGTCGTATGCAGGCCGGTCAGCAGAAGATCAAGAAGGTGATTGCCGAAATGGGCGGGAAAAACGCCATCATCATCGATGATGACGCCGACCTGGATGAGGCCGTTCCCGCCGTCGTCCAGTCCGCTTTCGGCTTCCAGGGACAAAAATGCTCGGCCTGTTCCCGGCTGATTGTGCTGGAACCGGTTTACGAGCGCTTTCTGGCCCGGTTGCTGGGTGCGGTCCGTTCTCTGAAGGTGGGCGCCGCGGAAGATCCGGCCCATTTCATGGGCGCCGTCATCGATGACAGAGCCCGTAAAGCGATTTTTAGTTACATCGAATTGGGCAAAAAGGAGGGAACCCTTCTTTACTGCGGCCCCGAGGAAGGCGAAGGCCACCATGTGCCCATGACCATCTTTGGCTCCATTCTGCCTCACCACCGTCTGGCCCGCGAGGAGATCTTCGGGCCTGTCCTGGCGATCATGAAAGCGAAGGACTTCAGTGAGGCCCTGGAGTTTGCCAACAGTTCCCCCTTTGCCCTCACGGGCGGCCTGTTTTCCCGCAGCCCGAGCCGCATCGAAGAGGCCATGCGCCGTTTTCAGGTCGGCAACCTTTATATCAACCGCGGTATCACCGGTGCCCTGGTTGGGCGCCAGCCCTTCGGCGGCTTCAGGATGTCCGGTCTCGGCAGCAAGGCCGGCGGCAGCGACTATCTGCAGAACTTTCTGGAGGCCAAGGTTATCTGCGAAAATACCCTGCGGCGGGGTTTCGCCCCCGAATCCGCCTCCCTTCCCTGATTTAAGAATAAAACAATGTTTTGTTTTGAACTTTTTTTAGGGTGCGTGGAATTTTCAGGAAAAAATTTTCTTGTTTAATTGTTTTTACAAGTTTATTATTCCCTTCATTTTTTATTCAATGGAGGGAGAAATGAGTAAAAATAATGTTTTAGTTTTGATATTGACGGTATTGTTTGTGGGCGCCGTAAGCAATGCTTTCGGAGCCGGCTTCCATATTCACGATCAGGGCGCCAAGGCGATGGGCATGGCCAACGCTTTCGTCGCCCAAGCCGACGATCCTTCGGCCCTGTTCTACAACCCGGCCGGGATCGCCTTTCAGGAAGGATCCCAGATCAGTCTCGGCGTGACCACCATCATGGTTCCGGAAACGGAGTTCAAGGGGAGCACGCGTTTAGGGACCACCACAATCAACAATGTCAATGAAAAGGCCCGCGGTGACGTCTTCTTCCCGCCCAACCTCTACATCACCCACAGTCTGGAGAATGTGCCGCTCTCCTTCGGTATCGGCTTCAATTCCATCTATCCGCTGGCCAAGCGTTGGAAATCGACCAGCCCATTCCGCGATGAGATCAAGGAAATCGCCATCAAGCCTTTCAATGTCCAGCCGACCGTCGCCTACCGGTTCGACAAATGGAACCTTTCCGTGGCCGCCGGTATCGATTACACCTATGCCATGGTTTGGCTGGAAAAATCCCCTTACATGGGCGCCACTGGCCTTGGCGACATGGAGATCGAAGGGGACGGCGACGGCTGGGGGTACAATTTCGGCATCCTCTGGAAGCCGATCAAGCAGGTTTCCATCGGCGCCGCCTACCGCAGCGAGATCAAGCTGGATATCGACGGCGATGCGGATTTCGCCAGTCCGCTTCCCGGGATGAGTTTCAGCGGTGATGCTTCTACCTCGATAACCTTACCGGATACGTGGAGTTTCGGCATCGCCTACAAACCGATCGAGCGGCTGACTCTGGAGTTTGACGTCGACCGGTTCGGCTGGAGTTCCTATGATGAATTGAAGATAAAGTTCGACTCCCGTTCCACCCTCGGTTCCCAGTCGGCCGCAGCCAAGGATTGGGATGATTGCTGGGCCTACCGCTTCGGCATCCAGTACAGTGTCACCGACAATCTGGACATCCGCGCCGGCTACGCTTATGACGAGACGCCGCAACCGGAAAAAACCGTGGGCCCCGAATTGCCCGATGCCGACCGCCATAATTACACCGTTGGTTTAGGCTACAAGGTCGGCAAGGCGACTTTCGATGTCGCCTATATGTTTGTCGATTTCAAGGATCGCAAGGTCGACAACCACATCCAGACCGGTACCTATAAGAGCGAGGCCCATCTTTTTGCGGCCAACCTGACCTATCGGTTTTAAAAGTCTTGAGGACATCATAAAAGGACTTGACAGTAAATTTTATATTGGTGTAAAAAAATTACATATTTTGGAAACAGGCACGTAGCTCAGAGGGAGAGCACTACCTTGACACGGTAGGGGTCGGCGGTTCAATCCCGCCCGTGCCTACCAATCTGTTCCCAAAAAGATTTTTGATCCACTCAACGGAGGCATCTGCGGATGCCTCTTTTCATTGGAAAGAGGTGACAATGGCCGTTCAAATCGAATTGCCCGATGGCCAAAAAAAAGAATTCCCCGACGGGGTGACTCCTTTGGAGGTGGCCCGAGCGATCGGGGAGAAACTCGCCAGAGAGACGGTCGCGGCCCGCGTCAACGGCAAACTGATCGACGCCACGGTGCCCTTGGCGGAGGATGCCCGCCTGGAACTGGTTACCCTATCCTCTCCCATGGGGCTGGATGTTTTCCGTCACAGTGCCGCTCACCTGATGGCTCATGCCGTCAAGGACCTCTATGGTGACGAAGTCCAGGTCACCATCGGCCCCTCCATCGAGAATGGTTTCTATTACGATTTCTATTCCGAGAAGCACATCTTCACCCCCGAGGAATTCGACAAAATAGAGAAACGCATGGCCGAATTGGCGGCGGCCGATATGCCCATCCAACGGGAGGTTGTCGGGCGCGACGAGGCCATAGAGCTGTTCAGGAGCATGGGGGAAGAATTCAAGGTAGAGTTGATCCGCGATCTGCCTGACGAACAGGTTTCCCTTTATCGGCAGGGGGATTTCGTCGACCTCTGCCGCGGCCCCCATCTGCCCTCGACCCGCTTTCTGAAGGCTTTCAAGCTGACCAGCGTGGCCGGCGCCTACTGGCGCGGCAACGAGAAGAACGCCATGCTGCAGCGTATTTACGCCACCGCCTTTCCCGACAAAAAGGATCTCAAGGTTTACCTCAACCGCCTGGAAGAGGCCAAGAAGCGGGACCACCGCAAGCTGGGCAAGGAACTCGAGCTCTTTTCCTTCAGCGAAGAGGCGGGTGTCGGACTGCCCATCTGGCATCCCAAAGGGGCGCTGCTGCGTACACTGCTGGAGGATTTCGAGCGCAAAGAGCATCTGCGCCGCGGCTACGACATCGTCCTCGGTCCCCAGATTCTGCGTACCGAACTGTGGATGAAGTCCGGTCATTACAACAATTACCGGGAGAACATGTATTTTACCGAGATCGATGAGCAGGGCTACGGGATCAAGCCGATGAACTGCCTGGCCCACATGCTCATCTATCGTTCAAAGATGCGCTCCTACCGGGATTTGCCGCTGCGCTTCTTCGAATTGGGAACGGTCCACCGTCACGAAAAATCAGGGGTGCTCCACGGCCTGTTGCGGGTGCGCGAATTCACCCAGGACGACGCGCATATCTTCTGCACCCCGGAGCAGCTCAATGACGAGATACTGGGGGTGCTGCAGTTTGTCCGCGACGTCATGGGGATCTTTGGCTTTGAATACGAGATGGAAATCTCCACCCGCCCCGAAAAGTCGATCGGCAGCGACGCGGATTGGGAACGGGCCACCCAGGCCTTGCTGGGTGCTCTCGAGGCGACCGGCCAACCCTTTGAAATCAATGCCGGAGACGGCGCTTTTTACGGCCCCAAGATCGACGTCAAGCTCAAGGATGCCCTTGACAGGCGGTGGCAGTGTGCTACAATCCAGTGCGATTTTACCCTTCCTGATCGTTTCGATCTCACCTATGTGGGCAAGGATGGGGAAAAGCACCGCCCGGTCATGCTCCACCGCGTCATTCTCGGCGCGATAGAGCGGTTCGTGGGGGTTTTGATCGAACATTTTGAGGGCCGGTTCCCCGTCTGGCTTGCCCCTGTCCAGGCCGTGGTCATGAACGTGACCGACAATCAGGCCGAATACGCGGGGAAAGTCTTTGACAGCCTTCGCCAATCCGGTATCCGGGTGGAGAAGGATCTGCGCAACGAAAAGCTGAGTTTCAAAATCCGTGAAGCCCAGCAGGCCAAGGTTCCTTTCATGCTGGTCATCGGCGATCAGGAAATGGCCGCCGGCACCGTCACGGCGAGGATGCGGGACGGAAAGAATCTTCCCCCAATGAGCAGCGGGGATTTTTGCTCTCTGGTGCGCCGAGAGTGTGAAGCCTATAAATAATCGTTTTTAAACTCGGGAGGTGGCATCATAGCTAAGCAGGACGTCAGGGTAAATGAGGCGATTCGCGCCAAGGAAATCCGCGTAGTGGATGACGAGGGCGGATTCCTGGGGATCATGGGGGTCAGGGAAGCTTTGCTGGCCGCTCAGGAGCGGGGGCTCGATCTGGTGGAGGTGTCGCCCAATGCGGACCCCCCGGTTTGCCGGGTGATGGACTACGGCAAATATAAATACCAGGCCAGCAAGCGCACCGTTGAAGCGAAAAAGAAAGCCGCCCGCGTCGATGTCAAGGAAGTGAAGCTCCGTCCCAAAACGGAAGATCACGATCTGCAGTTCAAGATCAAGAATGCCCGGCGCTTTCTGGAAGATGGCGACAAGGTCAAGGTGACCGTCATGTTCCGGGGCCGGGAAGTGACTCATCCCGAGTTTGGAGCCGCCCTTCTGGAAAAGGTGGTCAAAGAACTCGAAGGGGTCGGGAACGTGGAAGCCCAGCCGATGATGGCCGGGCGGACTATGACCATGATTTTCGCTCCCGTCAAGAATAAACCATAGCCTTTGGCAGGCTTTTGAAAAACAAGGTTTTGGCCTCTTAAACCACGCCCCATAGAGGCCAGGGGGCGGTTTTTCAATAGTCTGTCAGACTGCAAAAGATGGCCGGCGCCCGAGGCCCGGCGAATCAAAAGAGAGGGATCAAAATGCCGAAAATCAAAACCAATCGCGGGGCCGCCAAGAGGTTCCGGAAAACGGGAACCGGTAAAATCAAGCGCAGCCGGGCCTACACCAGCCATATCCTTACCCCGAAGACGACCAAGAACAAGCGTCAGTTGCGCCAGGGGACCCTTGTGCACAAGACCGACCATAAAAATATCTGCCGCCTGATTCCATATATTTAATCGGAAATCGGCGGGATGGGCGGCGATGAACGCCGCCGGCCGTGAGCTGCGGGGAATTTCTCCCCCTGCAGTTCCGGATTCACCGACCCGAAAAGCGAGAAAGGAAAAATCATGCCGAGAGTAAAACGAGGATTCAAAGCAAGACGGAGAAGGAACAAGATTCTGAAGATGGCCAAAGGGTTCCGCGGTGGGCGGGGCAAGCTGTTCCGCAGCGCCACGGAGGCGGTGGATCGCGCCCTCAAGTACGCTTTCCGCGACCGTCGGGTTAAAAAGCGGGATTTCCGCTCCCTGTGGATTGTCCGCATCAATGCCGCGGCCCGGCAGAACGGCCTCACCTATGCCCGCCTGATCCATGGCCTGAAGATGGCTGGCATCGAACTGGACCGGAAGGTGCTTGCCGAGATGGCGGTTTCCGATCCGACCGGTTTCGCCACCATCGCCGAACAGGCCAAGGCAAGACTCCAATAGCTTTCAGACAGCGGAGGTGGGATATCCCATCTCTTTTTTTCATGGGACGCAAATAATGGAAGCCTTTGGCTTCCATTATTTGTTTTTGCCGCCGATCAGGAAGAAGGATGATACGACAACTGGAAGAAATTCTGGACCAAGGCAGGAAATCGATTGCCGATGCGGGTTCCGAATCCGCCCTGAATGAACTCAAGGTGCAGTTTCTGGGCAAAAAGGGGAAGGTGACCGCCCTGATGAAAGGCATGGCCGATCTTCCGCCCGCTGAGCGACCGGTCATGGGGAAGGTGGTCAACGAGGTCAAAAACTCCCTGGAGGAACTCTTTGAAGCGCGTTTCCGGGAAGTGCGGGAACTCGACCTGGAAAGGCGTCTGGTCCAAGAATGCCTCGACGTCACCCTTCCCGGCCGCCGCATGCCCACAGGAGCGCTTCACCCCCTGACCCTGGTGACCGAGGAGGTGGTGCAGATTTTTTCCACCCTCGGTTTCGGTGTCGTCGAAGGGCCGGAAATTGAAAAGGATTACTACAACTTCGAGGCCCTGAACATGCCCCGGAATCATCCCGCCCGGGACATGCAGGATACCTTCTACATTTCCGAGGATGTGGTGTTGCGCACCCATACTTCTCCCGTGCAGATCCGCACCATGCTCAAGCAGCGGCCGCCCCTGAAGGTGATCGCTCCCGGCACCGTTTACCGGCGCGATTCGGACCTGACGCACAGTCCGATGTTCCACCAGGTGGAAGGGTTTCTGGTCGATGCCCAGGTCACCTTTGGCGATCTGAAAGGAACCCTCGTCACCTTTCTCAACCGCTTTTTCGGGCGCCGGATTGGGGTCCGCTTTCGCCCATCCTTTTTCCCCTTCACCGAGCCGAGCGCCGAGGTGGATATCGCCTGCGTCATATGCAACGGCAAGGGTTGCCGGGTGTGCAAGGACTCGGGGTGGCTGGAAATCCTCGGCTGCGGCATGATCGACCCGGAAGTGTTCAAGGCGGTCGGTTATGATCCCGCGGCTCTTTCCGGCTATGCCTTCGGCATGGGCCTGGAGCGTCTCTGCATGCTCAAGAACGGCATCAATGACCTGCGTCTCTTTTTTGAAAACGATATCCGCTTCTTGCGTCAATTCTGAAAACCTATGGTTAGCCATAAATTGCCCAACAGGGATGTGAACCGATGAACGTGACATGGAACTGGCTGAAGGATTTTGTCGATTGCCCTTACGCGCCGGAAGAGTTGGCCCAGCGCCTCACCATGGCCGGCCTCGAGGTGGAAGGGATGCGGAAGTTCGGCGAGGGAATGGACTCGGTGATCGTCGCCTGCCTGGTTTCCGTCCAGCCGCACCCGGACGCCGAGCGTCTCACCCTGTGTCGGGTGCAGACCGGGACGGACGAACTACAGATTGTGTGCGGGGCCAGAAACCACAAAAGCGGTGACCTGGTGGCCCTGGCCCAGGTCGGAACCGTTTTGCCGGGAGATTTCAAGATCAAAAAAAGCAAGATTCGCGGCTGCGAGTCCCAGGGGATGCTCTGCTCCGAAAAAGAACTGGGATTGGCCGAGGAGTCGGCGGGGATCCTGATCCTGCCTCCCGGGCTTCCTTTGGGACAACCGGTTTTTGAGGCGCTCGGCCTCAAGGATGTCCGCTTCGAGATCGGCCTGACCCCCAATCGTGCCGACTGCCTGAGCGTCCTCGGGGTCGCCCGGGAAGTCGCCGCCCTGTCCGGCACAGCGGTGCATTTTCAGCGGCCGGTGGGGCCGGCGGGGGAGGGGGATATCCACTCCCTGACGTCGGTGGCGGTCGCCGAGCCGGAGCACTGTCCCCGCTACGCCGCGCGCCTGATCCGCGGCATCACCATCGGGCCGTCCCCCGACTGGCTGGCGCGGCGCCTGGAAAGCATCGGTCTTCGGTCCATCAACAATGTGGTCGATGTCACCAACTATGTGATGATGGAATTGGGCCAGCCCCTGCACGCCTTTGATTTCAAGCGCCTGCGGGGAAGGCGGATCTTGGTGCGGCGGGCCGAGGAGGGGGATCTGTTCACCACCCTGGACGGCAGACAGCACCGCCTGGACAGCGCCGATCTGATGATCTGTGACGGCGTAGGCCCGGTCGCTCTGGCCGGGGTCATGGGCGGGGAAAACAGCGAAATCGGCGCCGCCACCCAAGATGTTCTCCTGGAAAGCGCCTATTTCAATCCGCAGACGGTGCGCCGCACCAGCAAACGGTTGGGTATCCATACGGAGGCCTCCCACCGTTTCGAACGCGGTGTCGATATCGACATGACTCCCCTGGCTCTGGAAAGGGCTGCCCAGTTGATTTGCGAAACAGCGGGGGGAAGCGCCGCCGCCGGGGCCATCGATGTCTATACTCCTCTTCCGTCCCGGCCGCCGGTGCCGATCTCGGTGCGCCGCAGCAACGCCATTCTCGGCATAGACCTCGATGGGGAGCGGATTGGTCGCTTGCTTTCCTCCATCGCCTTAAATGTCGAGAAAGACGGCGCAAACCCCGAAGATCTGCTGCAGGTATCGATCCCTCCTTTCCGTCACGACCTGGAGCGGGAGATCGACCTGATCGAGGAAGTGGCGCGCCTTAACGGCTATGAGCATATACCCGTCACCCTTCCCGCCGCCGGTGTCGATTCCTGGCTGGTTCCCGAAACCGCCGCCGCCGCGGCGCGGATCCGCACGGCGCTGACGGCGGCGGGATTCTCGGAAGTGATCAACTATTCCTTTGTCGCCCCGGGTTGCTGGGACAAGATTCTGCTGTCCGCCGAGGACCCTCGTCGCCGGGCCGTACCGTTGCTCAACCCCCTCACCGAGGACCAGTCGGTGATGCGCACCACCCTGGTGCCGAGTCTTCTCGATGTGGTGGCACGAAATCTCTCCTATCGCTCCCGTGACCTGCGCCTTTTTGAGTTGCGCCCCGTTTTCTCTCCGGACAACGCCGAAGAAGGGAACCCGGCTTCCGAAAAGCTGCATCTGTGTTTCGCCCTCTGCGGGCGGCGGGCTCCGGAAGGCTGGGCCCAGGGCAACGAGCCGGTCGATTTCTTCGACCTGAAAGGGGTGGCTGAAAACCTCCTGGAACTGTTTGCGGTGGAACAGGCGGTATTTGAAGCGGGCGCCGGAGAGCCCTTTTTGCATCCCGGGAAATCCGCTCTGCTCCGATGCGGCCCTGGCGTCGCCGGTTATCTGGGCGAGGTCCATCCCCGGGTCCTTGGCCGTTTTGATATCGATGCTCCCGTCTTGATCGGCGAAATCGATCTCACCGCCTTTCTCAAGGCGCCGGTGGAGGAGAAAAAGTTCCGTCCCCTCTCCCGTTTTCCCAATGTCCAGCGCGATACCGCATTTGTCGTCGATGTCACCGTCAGCGCCCAACAGGTGATGGACACGGTCCGTTCCGCCGGTGCCCGGTGTCTGGAAGAGAGCGTCCTCTTCGATCTCTACCGGGGACCAGGCATCGCGGAAGGGAAAAAGAGCATGGCGGTGCGGGTTCGCTATCGCTCCGACGAGAAGACCCTGACCGACGAAGAGGTCAACCGGTTTCACCAGAAGATCGTCGATGCCCTCTGTGGGCGGCTGGGGGCCGTCATCCGCTAGGGAAATATGGGGTTGCGAAGCCTGAATTCCTATGCTATAGAATTAGAAATTATAGTGAAATCAAACACCTATATATGAAATTCAAGAGGAGGCCCTATGACGAAGGCGGATATCGTCGAAAAAGTGTATCTGAAGACCGGCTTTTCCAAAAAGGAGTCCGCTGAAATTGTCGAAAAGGTATTTGATTTGGTAAAAACGACGGTTGCCAAAGGGGAAAAGATTAAGCTGGCCGGTTTCGGAAACTTTGTCGTCAAGGAGAAATCGACCCGCCGGGGAAGGAATCCGCAGACCGGTCAGGAGATTGAAATCTCCTCCCGGAGAATCCTCACCTTCAAGCCGAGCCAAGTTCTCAAAGCCGCCATCAACGGGCAGGATTAAAGGGGTAAGGCCGGAGACCGATGGACCCGCTGATTCCTGACAAACTTTATTTCAAGATCGGCGAGGTGGCGGAGATCGTCGGTGTGCGCCCCCACGTCCTCAGGTATTGGGAATCGGAATTCAGTCGTTTCCGGCCGGCTAAAAGCTCCAAAAACCAGCGTCTGTACCGTCGCCAGGATATCGAGCTTGTTCTAAGGGTAAAAGATCTTTTATACAATCAGGGGTTCACCATCGCCGGCGCCAAGCGGAAACTGCGTGAGGAAAATGGCGCCAAGGAAAGGCAAGACCCTGATGGCAACCCCTCCGGCCATGACCGGGAACTTTTGCTGGAAGTCCGCAACGATCTGTTGAAACTCAGAACCTTTCTTCAGAAAGGAAAATCCTCCCCGCGTACGGGAGGATGAAATCCTCCGGGATCGGCCCCAGGGCGGTTCCTCACCTGGCCGATCCGGCTGGTTTTTTGGTTGCTATTTTCGCCTGGCTGTTGGGCTGGGTTGAGGCATGAACTTCACTACTGCTCGGAACCACATGGTTGAGCGCCAGATCAAGGCGCGGGGAATCAGCGATGCGCTGGTTATCGATGCCATGTTGCGGGTTCCCCGCCACCTTTTTGTCGAAGAAGCCCTGCAAAACCAGGCCTACACCGATTTTCCTCTGCCCATAGGCGCGGGGCAGACCATTTCTCAGCCTTACATGGTCGCTTTGATGACCGAGGCGCTCCTTCTGGCGGGCGGCGAAAAGGTTCTGGAAATCGGCACCGGATCGGGCTATCAGGCGGCGGTCCTGTCCCGCATCGCGTCCCAGGTGTTCACCATCGAAAGGAACCCCGTCTTGGCCCGAAAGGCGCGGGCCATTCTCGACAGCAATGGTTTTTCCAACATTTCCATTCGCGTCGGGGACGGAACCCTTGGCTGGAGGGAGGAGGCCCCTTTCGACGCTATCATGGTTACCGCCGGCGCTCCGGCGGTGGTGGAAGAAATCCAACGGCAGCTGGCGATCAACGGCCGTCTCGTTATTCCCGTAGGCTCTTTCAAGGAGCAGATGCTGAAACGCATCATCCGCTTGGGCGCAGCGGAGTTTCGCGAAGAAAACCTGCTTTCCTGCCGTTTCGTGCCCTTACGGGGGAGGCACGGCTGGCAGGACACCCCTTTACGCTGATGGTCAGACGACTCTACGACTGGGTTCTGCACTGGGCCGACACCCCCTACGGCGTTCCCGCCCTGTTTCTTCTGGCATTCGCCGAATCCTCCTTTTTTCCCATCCCTCCCGATGTGCTGCTGATTGCTCTGGCCCTTGGCTGCAGCGCCCGCTCCTACTATTTTGCCTTTATCTGTTCCCTCGGCTCCGTTCTCGGGGGCGTGTCCGGCTACCTTATCGGGATGTTTACCTGGACCCTGGTCAGCCCCTATTTTTTCACCTACATCCCGGGATTTACCCCGGAACAGTTTGCCCATGTCCAGGGGCTTTTCGCCCAATACAACTTCTGGATCGTCTTTGCGGCGGGTTTTACACCCATTCCATACAAGATTTTCACCATCGGCGCCGGCCTTTTTCAGGTCAATTTTCCCATGTTTCTGCTGGCTTCCGCCGTCAGCAGGAGTTTGCGCTTTTTCCTCGTCGGCGGCCTGATCCATTATTACGGTCAGCCCATTCGTAGTTTTATCGACAAATACCTGAATCAGCTTACCTGGGTCTTTACCTTTCTGCTGATAGGTGGTTTTTTGTTGCTGAAAACCTTATAATTGAAAAGAAAGGCCATGGCATAGGAGCAGGCTTCAACCGAATTTCGGGCAAGGGGATGAAATCATTTTCCGTTCATGGAGCGAAAAGGATGGCCTGCAGACTGGCCGTTCCGGTCTTCGTGATCCTCCTCGGCGCCTGCGGTAATTCCGTGCAGGGTGTTTATCATAATGTCGAAAGAGGGGAGACCCTCTACCGTATCGGCAAAACCTACGGCGTAGACAGTCAGCGCATCGCCCGCGTCAACCGTATCAGAGATCCGCAGAGTCTTCAGGTCGGCCAGCGTCTTTACATCCCTGGGGCCGCGCGGGTGAAAAAGATCCCCGCTGTTTCTCCAGCGGCAGCAAATGCCTCCAAAACTCCCTTGCCCCTGTCTTCGCAAAAACCCAAAAAGGTTTCACCACTGGTCCAATCGAGGACGGCTAAAAAGACCGTGACGAGCCCGCCTGTCAAAACCGTTGCCCCCAGGTTTAATTGGCCGGTTCAAGGAACAATCCTGCGCAACTTTGACCCCGCGGGGAGCAAACCGAGTCGTGGCCTGGAGATAGCGGTTCCTTTCGGAAGTCCGGTTCGTTCCGCCGCTCCCGGCAAGGTGATCTACAGCGGCAACGGCATCCGCGGATACGGCAATCTGCTCATCATCGAGCATGAGAGTTCCTATTTCACCGTTTACGGTTTCAATAAAAACAACCTTGTGCATACCGGCGCCTTTGTCGGCAAGGGAGAGAAAATCGCCCTGGCCGGAAGGCCGCCGGACGGCGGCACGCCGCGTCTTCATTTTCAGGTGAGACAAGGGAAAGATGTTTTGGATCCGCTCCTGTTTCTTCCTTGAGGACAATCTGCTAAAATGGCCATCACCGTGAGGCCAAAGGGGCAAGGATGGAGGAAAACTCAATGGAAAAGATGGGAGAAGAATTGGACGCTGTCGACTTGGACGATGAGGTCAAGGAAGATGAGGAGGAGGGAGGAGCGACGATTCTGGATGAGGAAGAGGAGGAGACCGAGGTCGAAGCGGAGCCTGACGAGCGTTTTGAAAACCCCGATCATTCCGATGACGCCATCAAGCTTTATCTGAAGGAAATTCAGAACACCAGGCTGTTGACGGCGCAGGACGAAAGGGATCTGGCCGAACAGATCGCCGTCGGGAACATGGCGGCGCGCAACCGGATGATCGAGTCGAATTTGCGCCTGGTGGTGAAAATAGCGAAACGCTACATGAATCGCGGTCTGCCCTTTCTGGACCTGATTGAAGAAGGCAACATGGGTCTCATCAAGGCGGTGGAGCGTTTCAAGATCAGCAAAGAATGCCGTTTTTCCACCTATGCTACCTGGTGGATCCGCCAATCCATCGAACGCGCCATTGTCAACCAGAGTCGCACCATCCGTGTTCCCGTCCATGTTTCCGACGATATCAACAAACTTCTCAAAGTTTCCCGTGAATTGGTCAATGACCTCAACCGCGAACCCGAAATCGACGAGATGGCCGAGGCCATGGGGGTGGATCCGGCCTATGTCTCCCGTCTCATGGTTCTGGTCAACAAAACCTATTCCATCGAGCGCCCCATGGGAGAAAACAACGACTACAGCCTGATGGACACGCTGGAAGACTTCAGTGCTGTCGACCCCGCTTCCTTTGTTGAAGACCTGAACAAATATGTATGTGTTTCCGAATGGTTGGAACAATTATCGGAAAATGAGAGGGAAATACTGACCCTTCGCTTTGGCCTCGAAGATCGGGATCCTCAGACGCTGGACACCATCGGCCAAAAATTTGGCGTGACCCGTGAGCGGATCCGCCAGATCGAGGCCAAAAGTCTGGATAAACTCAAAAAAATCCGCGAGGAAAAGCAGCCCTTCGAGAAGGTGGAAGAAGAAGGCTGAAGCGGACTCCGCCGGCAGCCGCCAAGCTGGAAAAGACCTTGCCTCCCGGCGCCGTATGGGTTATAAAAACGCTTTTTGGCCCCGTAGCTCAGGAGGATAGAGCGACCGCCTCCTAAGCGGTAGGCCGTGCGTTCGAGTCGCGCCGGGGCCGCCATATAAATCAACAGGACTTGCAGATTCAGATGCGAGTCCTTTTTTTTTGAAAGACCAATCCAGGCATTCAGTGTTATTGATATAGCTCATAGAGTATCTTTCCAGGTCGTTTTGTTCTTTAAAACCTTCAACCGATTTGATCTCCTTGCAGTTTCGACCACAAATGGTATATAGTATCCTTAAATGCATTCTGTAGTATTTCCTCTTTTTTTGGAGTTCTTATCTCGACAGCGGTTTTCCCCGTTTCCAGGCTGAATAAAAAATCATTTTTTTTGAACACCAAATCTTTTTCTAACAAAAAACAGGCAATTTAACTTTTCAATGGAAATTGGTAACTCGATGTGAATTCGGGACTGCTGATTTTTAAACTTATGTTTTAAATTCAATTCACCGGTTTCACCTGGAACTCAAAACAACAAAGGAGTGAAAACAATGGTAAAAGTAAATGTATTCAGAAACGATAATTCACCCGGAATTACTTGTTCGATTCCGAAAGGGCTGACGGTCGAGGAATTTTTCTGCAAGGATTTTATGGCCTATCCCATTTCTCCCGTGCGGATTTTGGTCAACGGAGAGATTCCGTCGCTGAAGGACAACCTGAAAGACGGCGATGAAGTCACCTACGTGAAAGACGCCATACCTCTCCGCACCAGACACTGATATGGATTGAAGATGACCCCCTGGACCCGGTTGGTGCGGCAAGGCGCAAACCACGCACTGACGGGCAGGGGATGCCATGGTCAAAATGATTACTCATAACCGCTTTTTTTATCTGAACACCGACGAGGGAAATCTTTAAATCGAAGAAGGTTTCCTTGTCTGGTTCGTAAAGGGCCACGCATTTTTTTCTCTCCGCCAAAATTCCCCAGCCGAAACCTTTAAATCCCGTTTTTCTCCGGCCGCTTCCAGTGATATCCTTACCCCGTCCCCAGCACCGGCTGGTTTTAGGGTGTTACAGCAATCAGGTCCAACCGCTTTCCGAAAAAGATCCCCATCCCTTTCTTGCTGATGTGCCGGCACCTTGTTATTAAGGTCGATGACTGCCATGAAAAAGAAATTGCAGTGGATTTTCTTTATGCTGCTGGCGGTTTCCCTCGTTGGCGGAATGGTTTCCTGGCGGAGTGGATGGCTCGCTCTTGGCTATTATTCCCTGATCATGGGTAAGGGAAACAGTGCAATATTGGCCTCGCATCGCGTCGTCATCGACGGCCGGCCGGTTTCCGGGCTTTCCAAAAATACTTCCGGTCTGACCTACCACCCTGAGCGGAAGACTCTGTTTACGGTAATCAACGGCCCTCCCCAGGTGGCGGAATTGACGACGGAGGGCCGTTTGCTCAGAACGATATCCGTAAAGGGGATTGAGGATATCGAAGGCATCTCCCATATTCGTGGCAACCTCTTTGCAATCTCCGATGAAAAAGAACAACAAGTGAAGCTGGTGGAAATTCCCGATCAGGTTGCGACTCTCGATGTAACTGAGCAACCCCGGATCGTGCTTGCCGTGGATACCGGAAAAAATGTTGGCTTTGAGGGTGTTTCCTGGGATCATGCCCATAATCGGCTCTTTGTCGCCAAGGAGAAGAGGCCGATGCGGATTTTCGAAATCCGCGGATTGCACGACCTGATCGAGTGCCGGAAAGTCGATTTGCAAATCGGCGAGTGGCGGCCTGCCGACAAGATTATGTTGTTGATGACGGACCTTTCTTCACTGACCTACCATGAGCCGACGGGTCACATGCTGCTGCTGAGCGATGAGTCCCGCCTGGTCCTGGAATTCGATGAGAACCGCCGTCCCGTCGGCATGCTCGTGCTCCGTAAGGGCTGGCATGGTCTGCAGCAATCCGTGCCCCAGGCCGAAGGACTTGCCTTGACTTCGGCGGGCGTCCTCTTTGTCCTTTCGGAACCGAATCTTTTCTACCGCTTTGAGCCGTCCGGTTCTTGAACCTGTCCCCTGCTGTTGACATGGGTTTCATTCTAATGGCAAGGGAAGAAAACGATGCCGGGAATGATGTTTCCGCGGCCAAGGTGTGATATATAGTCTTCCCAGGGTCCCTTCCACTATTATCGTCCTATGTCCTTTCCGTGATGTATCCATGAAATTTCTCGTTACCCAAATCACCTATCTGCTGACTCAGAACCAGACCCGCGGCAATCTCAAGGCGTTGCTGAAGTACCTGGCTTTTCTGGTGATCATCATTCTGATCTATGCCGGCCTGTTTCACTGGATCATGGATCGGGTGGAAGGGCAGGACCACAGCTGGGTCACCGGCATCTACTGGACCCTGACTGTGATGAGCACCCTGGGCTTCGGGGACATCACCTTTCACAGCGATCTTGGGCGCCTGTTCAGCATTCTGGTGCTCCTTTCGGGGATCATCCTGCTGCTCATCGTGCTCCCTTTCGCTTTTATCCGCTTCTTTTATGCCCCCTGGCTGGAGGCGCGTATCCGTTTCCGCGCCCCTCGCGAACTTCCCCCGGAAACCAGCGGGCATGTCATAATCTGCCGCTATGAAACCGTCGCCCAGGTGTTGATAAAGAAACTCAAACTTCTGAAAATTCCCTATGTGGTCATTGAGCCGGAGGCCGCCAAGGCGGCCCACCTTTTTGAAAGAGGACTGTCGGTGGTAACCGGCGAGATCGACAGCAGCCTTACCTATGAGGCTTTGCGCGCCAACCGGGCGCGCATCGTCCTGGCCAATGCCGATGACGCGACCAATACCAATATAACCCTGACCGTGCGGGAGGTTGCGCCCCAGGTGCCCATCGTGGCCATTGTCGAACATGAGGATTCCATCGACCTGTTGGAACTGGCCGGGGCCAACCATGTCCTGGCGTTGAAACAGACTCTCGGAGAACATTTGGCCAATCGGGTCGCCGCGGAACATGCCCACGTCCATGTCATCGGCTATTTCAAGGATCTGCAGATCGCCGAATTCCCTGTCCACAACACGCCGCTGGCCGGCAAAACGTTGCGCGAAAGCCGCCTGCGGCAGACCATGGGGGTGAGCGTGGTGGGACTCTGGGAGCGGGGACGGCTGCTTCCCGTCCACCCCGACACGGTCTTTTCCGAATACAGCGTGCCAGTGATTATCGGTACCGAAAAGCAGATCGCCGAGATCGAATCCTACCTGGTGATTTATGACACCAACTATAACCCTGTTCTCATCCTCGGCGGCGGCAACGTCGGCTATTCTGCGGCCTGTGCTCTCAAGAAAAAAGGGGTTTCATTCCATGTCATCGACCGGGATCCTTCGCTTCTGGGCCGGATGTCCCAGGTGGCCGACCAGGTTTTCACCGGCAATGCCGCCGACCGGGACATTATGATGAAGGCCGGGTTGGCGGAAGCGCCGTCGGTTCTCATCAGCACCAATGACGACGCCATGAACATCTATCTTTCCGTTTATTGCCGCCGCCTCAATCCCGAACTGAGAATCGTCAGCCGCATCACCCACGAGCGCAATCTGGAGGCCATCCACCGGGCCGGGGCCGACTTCGTCCTCAGTTATGCCAAGCTTGGCGCGGCGACGGTCACGGCGATCCTCCAGGATCGCGAGCTCTTTATGCTGGGCGAGGGGGTAGACATGTTTCTGGCACCGGTGCCCAGATCAATGGTGGGAAAAACCCTCGGAGAAAGCGCTATCGGGGCCAAGACCGGCCTCAACGTGATCGCCATCCAGAAGAAGGAGCGGATCGTGACCAACCCGCCGGCGGACATGATACTGGAGGCCGATGCCGAATTCGTCATGATCGGCAACTCGGAACAAAGGGAAGAATTCCAGAAGGAATTTATTTGAGGAAACAGGAGAGAGGTGGGGCGTACCCTGTTCACGGGAACCGTTCCGTCATGTGGGCAAAGGCAAAACGGCCGACCACGGTAAGGAGGTGAATATGGTGGAAAATCAAATAAGCGCCGCGGCAACCAAAAAGGAAAGGAAGTTCGGTTGCCTGGCGGTTCTGGGCCTGATGCTGCTTACCGTTGTCGTCAGCGTTGGGCTGACTGTTTTCATTTTTAAGACCTATCTTTTCCCCTCGGAATTCAAGCCGGTGGTGCTGAATTCCAAAGAGGAGAAAGTACTGGCCGCAAAACTGGAGAAGATCGATCCCACCGGCACCGTCCTCGTCCAGCCCGACAAGGAAAGAGAAGGGCCGCGCACCGACAGATACGATCCGGCCACTCCCCTGACGCCGGAGCCCTACAGCGAAAAAGGCGCCAAAAGGGAAATCGAGTTCACCGAAAGGGAACTCAACGCGCTCTTGGCCAAGAACACGGACCTGGCCAGCAAGGTGGCCATCGATCTTTCCGAAAACCTCATCAGCGCCCGGGTTCTCCTTCCCGTCGATGAAGATTTCCCCGTTCTCGGCGGAAAACTCCTGCGGCTCAGATCGGGCTTGGGTTTTTCCTACAGTCAGGGGAAGCCGATCGTGGTCCTTAAAGGGATAAGCGTCATGGGGGTCCCCGTCCCCAACGCCTGGCTGGGCGGAATCAAAAACATCGATCTCGTGGAACGCTTTGACAGCGAAAAAGGTTTTTGGAAAACCTTCGCCGCTGGGGTCGAGGATATCAAGGTGGAAGAGGGGCGCCTGAAGATCAGGCTGAAGGAATAGGCCTGTCGTCTGGTCCCCTTTTTTTCTCTTTAATTCGGTGGCTTTTTGCCGGTGACCGTTTCCCGCCGTCGTGGAAATTCACCTTGTTCGCCTGTTTATAATCCACTAGAATACCCCTTCAAAAATTTCCGAAACCATAAAGGATATGGCTGATGAGATGGTTCAGACATTTGGCTTTGGCCATGGTGGCGGTCCTTTTTTGCGGTTGCGGCATGGGGAATCTCTCGCGCAACCTTTCCGATGCGATCCTCAACCAGAACGATCCCGAAATCGTGCGCCTGGGAGCGCCGGCCTACCTGTTGCTGATCGACAGTTTCATCGCGGGAGATCCCAGCGATGAGCGAATGCTGCGCGCCGGCGCCGGACTCTACAGTGTCTATACCGCCGTTTTTGTCGCTGACGCGGAGCGGGCGCTGCGCCTGGCGAGACGGGCCGAGGTCTATGGGGAACGGGCTCTGTGCGAACGGAGAAAGTCCCTTTGCGGCCTGAAACAGCACCCCTATGAGGATTACTCTGTTTTGCTTCAGGATCTGGGGAAACGGGATGTGCCCGCCCTTTATGCCTTTGCCGTCAGTTGGCTGCTGGCGATCAAGGCCAACAGCTCCGACTGGAACGCTCTGGCCGACCTTCCCAAGGTGGAGGCAGCCCTGACCCGCCTGGTTGAACTGGATGAAGGGTATGAGAGGGGCAGCGCCCACCTCTATCTGGGGATTCTGAAGACGGTGCGGCCGCCGGCGTTGGGCGGCAAGCCTGAGGAAGGACGGCAGCACTTCGAACGCGCCCTGGTCCTTTCCGAGGGTAAGGATCTCGGCGTCAAGGTCGAATATGCCCGCAACTATGCCCGCTTGCTCTATGACCGGGAACTCCATGACCGGCTTCTGCAGGAGGTGCTGGCAGCGGACAGCGACCAGCCGGGTTACGTCCTGCTCAACACCCTGGCCAAGGAACAGGCCCGGAAATTACTGGCGAACGCCGACACTTATTTCTGATCGTCGGCCAGAAGTGCTCAGTTTCGCTCTGAAAATTCATCATATTCTGGCCGCTTTGAGGAGGTTTTAATGACGAAAAAAGTACTTATGACCATTTGCGGCGTCTTTTTCCTGTTGATGTCCGTTGGCGAAAGCCAAGCGGTTCAGATCAAACTGGCCACCGTCGCTCCGGAAGGCTCCCTGTGGATGGAAGGGATGCGCAGGGGGGCGGAGGAGATCAAGAAGCGGACCGGGGGACGGGTGCAGATCAAGCTCTTCGGCGGCGGGGTGATGGGCAATGAAAACAGCGTTCTGCGCAAAATCCGCATCGGCCAGCTGCAGGGCGGAGCCTTTACCGCCGGCGGCTTGTCCAACGTCTGTGCCGATCTGCGCCTCTACGGTTTGCCGATGGTGTTCCACTCCTTGGACGAGGTCGATTACGTCCGCGCCCGGATGGATCAGGTTCTGCTGGCCGAAATGGCGAAGGCCGGTTTTGTCAGCTTTGGGTTCGGGGAAGGGGGGTTCGCTCTGCTGATGTCCCATGAGCCGGTCCGCTCCCTGAAGGACATGAAGGGGAAAAAGGTGTGGATTCCCGCGGATGACCGTATCAGCGAGGTGGCCATGAAACATCTCGGTCTTTCTCCCGTGGTCCTGCCTATCACCGATGTGTTGACCGGTCTGCAGACCGGATTGCTTGACATCGTCGAAACCTCGCCGATCGGCGCCATCGCTTTCCAATGGCATGTGAAGACCCGCTATATTACCGACGCACCCTTGGCTTATATCTTCGCCACGTTGGTCATCGACAAGAGGGTTTTCGATAAAATAGAGCCCGCCGACGGGGAGATCCTGCGCGAAGTGATGACGCGGATATATAAGGAATTCGACCGGCAGAATCGAGCCGATAACGAGGCCGCCCTTGCCGCCCTGCTCAAACAGGGGCTGAAAATCGTCCAGCCGGCGGACGGCGAGCTGACGCTGTGGCGGGAAAAAGCCGACCAGGTCAATCGCGGTCTCGAGAAAGAGGGGGCTTTCACGCCAGCCCTGTACCACCAATTGCTGGGTCATCTGGCCGAATTCCGTAAAAAATGATCGGAACTGATAGGCAACGGTGTCATCGATGATGGTTTCGGCAACCGACAAAGGGCTGCTGTTCTGGCTGCGCCGCATCGGGATGATGATCGAGGATGCTCTGCTCATCCTTTTTCTCTCGCTGATGATTGTTTTGGCCTGCGGACAGATCGTACTGCGTAATTTCTTCAGTATCGGTCTGGTGTGGGCCGATGGCCTGCTGCAGATTTCCGTTTTGTGGCTCGGTCTGCTCGGCGCAATGGTGGCCAGCCGGGACGACAACCATATCAAAATCGATGTGCTGAGCCGCTTCTTCCCGGAAAAAATGCAGATCCCCATCCGCCTTTTGAGCCATCTTTTCACCGCCGCCATCTGTGGGATCCTCGCCTGGCAGTCCTTCCTTTTCGTGCGCAGTGAATATGCCTTCGGCACGACCGGGGTCGGCAAATATCCGATCTGGATCTTTCAGTCCATCCTCCCCATCGCTTTCGGCCTCATCTCCTACCGTTATGCGCTGAATTTCCTGTCTCTGCTGCGCTGTTCCGGAAAAGAAGGAAAGAAGAGCCGATGATTCCCTCCATCCTTCTCATCCTGCTGGCCTTGGTCGGCGTGCCCCTCTTCGTCATCATTGCCGCGGCGGCTCTGTGGGGTTTCCATTCCAGCGGCATCGATCTGAGCGTGGTCGCCATCGAGATCTACCGGATAGCCGAAACGCCGGTACTGCTGGCCATCCCCCTGTTCACCTTCGCCGGCTATCTGCTGAGCGAAAGCCAGGCGCCGCAACGGCTGATGCGCCTGACCCAGTCTCTGATCGGCTGGCTACCCGGTGGTCTGGCCATCGTCTCCCTCGGGGTGTGTGCCGCTTTCACCGCTTTTACCGGAGCCTCAGGGGTGACCATCATCGCCCTGGGGGCGCTTCTCTACCCGGCCATGGAGGAAGCGGGCTATCCGCAGAAGTTCAATCTCGGCCTGATCACCACGTCGGGGAGCCTGGGGTTGCTTTTCGCTCCCTCCCTGCCGCTGATCCTTTACGGCATCGTCGCCCAACAGATGAATCTGGGCCAGCCGGTGGCCATCGAGGATCTCTTTCTGGCGGGCATTTTTCCCGGCT
The DNA here is from genome assembly GCA_012729375.1 of Deltaproteobacteria bacterium. Taxonomy (GTDB): domain Bacteria; phylum Desulfobacterota; class Desulfuromonadia; order Desulfuromonadales; family JAAYDE01; genus JAAYDE01. Next base: position 58,002 of record JAAYDE010000046.1, read on the forward strand.
TGCTGATGCTGGTGCTCCTGTCTTTGTGGAGCGTATGGGCCAACCGCGGCAACCGCATTCCCCTGAGTCGTTTCAAGTGGCGGGATGTCGGCTCCTCGATCCGCAACGCGGCCTGGGAACTGCCCTTGCCGATCTTTGTTCTGGGGGGGATCTACGGCGGGTTCTTTGCCGTTTCCGAGGCGGCGGCGATGACCGCCCTCTATGTGCTGGTGGTCGAGGTGATCATCCTGCGCGAGATCTCTTTAAGGCGTCTGCCGTCCATCATGCGCAAGTCGATGGTCCTGGTCGGCGGCATTTTGGTGATCCTTGCCGTGTCCCTGGCCTCGGCCAACTACATGATCGATGCCGGCATACCGACCCGGCTTTTTGAGCTTATCAACGCCCATGTCAGCAGCCGCCTCACCTTTCTGATTCTTCTCAACATCTTTCTGCTGCTGCTCGGGGCTCTGCTCGATATCTTTTCGGCTTTGGTGCTGGTTGTGCCCCTCATTCTTCCTGTCGCCGTCGGTTACGGTATCCACCCGGTCCATTTGGGCATCATCTTTCTGGCTAACATGCAGATCGGTTACCTTACCCCGCCGGTCGGCCTCAATCTTTTTATCTCCGGCTACCGTTTCAAAAAGCCGATCAGTGAGGTCTACTGGTCAACCCTGCCTTTTTTCCTGATCCTGCTCTGCTCGGTTTTGGTTATCACCTACTGGCCGGCCCTGTCCCTGGTGCTGTTGCACTGAGCCGTTGCCGAAGCGGCGCCGTCCGTAGCGCGTTTGCAGTCATTCCGCGGGGGATTTGTGTGTTAAACTGGTAGGCGCTATCCGGGGGATTTCCGGGAAGCCCACAATACCCCCTTTTATGGGGACGCAATGAAACCTCCTCCACACCTGCTGATATATTCCCAGCGATTCAGCGCCTATTCCTATGGGGATTACCACCCGTTCAAGGTGCAGCGCTACCGCATGACCTTTGAGCTGATGAGGGAATTGGGGCTGACGGAGCCGCCCGCGGCGGAAATGCGGGAATGCCCCATGGCCGAGGAAGAAGCGCTGCTGCGCTTCCATCGCCCCGACTATCTGGCCGCGCTGGCCGGATACAATGAACCGGGGGCTGCGGGCGCCGACTTTTTCTTCGGTCTGGGGGATATGGAAAACCCTGTCTTCGAAGGGGTCTATGATTGGGCGCGGCTGGCCTGCGGCGGCACCCTTGAGGCGGTCCGGCAGGTTGCCCACGGCTGTCGCATCGCCTTCAACATGGCCGGCGGCTGGCATCATGCCCAACCGGCGCGGGCCTCGGGGTTCAGTTATATCAACGATGCCGTGGTCGCCATCAAGGAACTGCTGCGGCGGCGCAAGAGGGTCGCCTATGTCGATCTTGATGCCCACCACGGGGACGGTGTGCAGAACGCCTTTAACGACAACGACCGGGTGCTGACTATCTCGGTGCATGAGACGGGGCGGGATTTTTTTCCGCAAACCGGCTTCGTTCGCGAGATGGGGCGGGGAAAAGGGTACGGTTATGCCGTCAACGTGCCCCTGCGCGCCCATAGCGACGATGTCATCCTGGAACAGGCGCTGCGGCGGATTATCCTGCCACTGCTGTCAGCTTTCCAGCCCGACATCCTGATTACCCAGATGGGCGCCGATTTTCTGCGCACCGACCCTCTCACCCGACTGGAGGGGACGACGGGGTTCTTCGAACTGGCGGCTCGTTCCTTCCGCGCCACCGGCATCCCCTGGGTGATACTCGGCGGCGGCGGCTACGACTGGATCAACGTGGCCCGCGCCTGGACCCTGGTTTGGGGGGCGGCCCTGGATGTCAGCCTTGGCGACGAGCTGCCCGAAAGGTTCCGCCACCTGCTTGCCGAACAGGGGATTCGGGCCTACCGGTTGCGGGATCTTCCCCACACGGCGTTCCCCAGCGATTTTTACCCGGCTCAGGAATCCTTTGAGCAGGTCCTCGATTTTCTGGAGAGGAAGATTTTTCCTTTGCACGGCATCAAACCGGGAGGATAAACGTGAAAACGGCTCCCCTTGTCGATTCCACGGGCACTCCGCTCAATTCACTCCTCGATATCAACCGGCTTCCGCCGGCGGAGAAGGAAGCCGTCTACCGCAGCCTCCTGCCGGAGGCCCTGTGCGCGGAATTCGGCATCGACCCAGTGACCTTCAAAGGGCGAGAGGACGGCCTCCGCAAGGTGGAAATCATCGCTCCCCGGGGCCTCGGCCTGGTGCGCATCGAGGTCCGCCGCTCCCCGGAGGAGGACTGTATCTTTTTCACCGAGTTGGCCGATACCCACTACCTGCAGATAGAGCTTTCCTTCTTTCTGACCAACGACCCATCTGCCCCCCGTTTTGACATCGACCGGGACGCCATGGGGCGCAGCAACCATTTCGGCTCCTGCCGCCGCAACATCGGCGAAGAGGTCCGCGCTCTCCAGGCCGGCCTGGCTCCGCACCAGGTGCGGCGCGGCAAGGGGCTGTTCCGCCCCTTCCTGCCCCGGTTGGAGGCCTTGGCCGCCTCCCTGGGGGCGGAGATGATTGTCACCGAGGCCCTTTGCTACGCCAACGCCATCCAGTACGAAAAGCACGGTTTCGATTATGTCACCGGCAAGGCCTTAATGCAGTGGATCGATCGTGAGTTTCGCCCCGGCGGCATTCTCTATCGGCGGCTGGATGGAACCACTCCTTTCCGGCAGCCGGGCATGGAGAAGACGGTGCGGGGGAGGAGCTGGGCGATACACGACGGAATCCTGGATCAGCCCTGGGATGAGGTCATCCTGTACAAGAGAATCGGCGAGGATGCCGGAGTAGACAGCTTCCCGACCAAAACCTATTGAGGAAAAGAGGACACTCGCATGTTCGGATTCAAGATCGGGGACATCTTTTTCATCTTTTTGATCTGCCTGCTTATTGCCGGGCTGGTTTCCCTTTCCCGCTATTTCCGCAACCGTTGAGGGGCGAAGGTTCGGGGAGGGCCTTGACGGCCTTTGGGTGAATCGCCGCCGGATGCGCCGGCGCGGGAATAGCGCGGATTCCGTGTTGAAAACGTAAACGGCTCTTGAAATCGGCGGATAAACCAAGGATAATCACCCTCCCGAGCTCTATGTAATGCGAAACATATCAAATCGAAACAAGAAGGATTGCAGGATGAATCCCGTTGCCGCTGAAATGAACGCCACCCTGGCCGCCAAGAGTCCCCATCTTATCGAGCTGCTTTCCGAGTTGGGCAAAAACATCTTCTTCCCCAAGGGCATACTTTCCCAGTCGGCTGAGGCCAAAGCCAAGGCCCATCGCTTCAATGCCACCATCGGCATCGCCACGGAAGGGGAAAAACCGATGTACCTCCCCTGCATCCACAAGCACTTCCGCGTCTGCGACCCGGCCCAACTCTATCCCTATGCGCCGCCGGCGGGGAAACCCGAACTGCGTCAGCTGTGGCGGGAGAAGATGCTCCGCGAAAACCCGAGCCTTGCCGGAAAGCATTTCAGCCTGCCTATCGTCACCAACGCCCTGACCCACGGCCTGTCCCTGGTCGGCGACCTCTTCATCGATCCCGGCGACCATCTCATCCTGCCCGACCAGATGTGGGGGAACTACCGCCTTACCTTTGGTGTCTGCAAAAAAGGGATTTTCCGCACCTATCCTTTCTTCGTTGCCGGCAACGGCTTCAATTGCGCCGGTTTCCGGGAGACGCTGGCCGCCACCGCCCAGGAAAAGGGGAAAGCTTTCGTGCTTCTCAACTTCCCCAACAACCCCACGGGCTATACCCCAACCGTCGCCGAAGGAGAGGCTATCGTTGCGGCGATTCTCCAGGTTGCGGAAACGGGATGCAACATCGTCGCCGTCACCGATGATGCCTATTTCGGGCTTTTCTACGAAAACTCCCTCAAGGAATCCCTTTTCGGCCGGCTGGCCAACCTCCACCCCAGGGTTTTGGCGGTCAAGATCGACGGCGCCACCAAAGAGGAATTCGTCTGGGGGTTCCGTACCGGTTTTGTCACCTTCGCCGACGGCTCCTGCGGGGAGAATCCGGCGGTCCTCGATGTTCTCGAGAAAAAAACCATGGGCCTGATTCGGGCCGGCATCTCCAACTCTCCCCACCCTTCCCAGACCCTGGTTCTCGAAGCGCTTCGCTCCCCCGATTTCCCCCGGGAGAAAGAAGCGAAGTTCCACATACTCCAGGATCGCGCTCTGGAGGTGAAACGGGTGCTTGCCCAGGACAAATATGCAGCGGCGTGGGATTATTATCCCTTCAACTCCGGTTATTTCATGTGCCTGAAGCTGAAAACGGTGGACGCCGAGGCGTTGCGGGTGCATCTTCTCGACCGCTACGGGGTCGGCACCATCGCCAACAACGCCACCGATCTGCGCATCGCCTTTTCCTGTATCGCCAAGGAAAACATCACCGAGCTCTTTGATCTGATCTTCCAGGGGATCAAGGACCTCGCCTGATCGCAAAAGGGCCGGCACTGCCGGCCTTTTTTAATTTATGGTAGGTGGGGATGGAAAAAAACAGAGATGCTCCGCTTCGCGACTTCCTCGCCGGGATGCCGGAACTGGCGGCCCTTGGCGGACTTTTGGAACCCGGCCAGGAGTGCTATCTGGTCGGCGGCCTGGTGCGGGATCTCCTCCTCGGGCGCAGCATCGCCATGGGCGACATCGACCTGCTGACGTCCGGCGACCCTTCCCCTTTGGCCCGCCGGTTCGCCGCCCGGATCCACGGCCATTTCTTCTTCATGGACGAAGAGCGCGGCCACAGCCGGGTCGTGGTTTCCGCCAGGAAAGAGATGCCCGCCTTCGATTTTGCGCCGTTCCGCGCCGCCGACCTGGCGGGAGATCTCGGGGCGCGGGATTTTACCCTCAACGCCCTTGCCTGGCCGCTACATCTGCCGCCGGCGCAGGGACGGCTTATCGATCCTCTGGAAGGCTGGAATGATTGCAGGATGGGGCTTTTGCGCCGCTGCGCCCCTGACGTCCTGCAAGCAGACCCCCTGCGGGTGCTGCGTGGCGTGCGTCTCGCCGTCCAACTCAATTTTGCCATGGAGGAGGAGACGCAACGGCTGATGGAAGAGGCCGTCCCGGGCCTGCGGCGCGTCGCCGGAGAAAGAATACTTGCCGAACTGGGAAAAATTTTCTCCTCCGCCGATGTTCTTCGCGGCGCCGCCCTGCTCAGGGAAGTTGGCTGTCTGGCCTTTTTTTTCGGTCCGGCAACGGCGCCGGAAAAGGCGTTTGCCGGCGCTCTGGAGCTGCTGAAAAGAACTGAAACCTGTTTTCGTATCTTCCCTGAAATATGGCTGGCGGAAGAGATCGAGAACGGCTGGAGCCGCGCTGCTCTGCTGCGGTTCGCCGCCCTGCTGCAGGGCTGCGGCGTCGCCAAAGAGGATGGAGGATGGCAACAAACGCTTCCCTTCAGCCGGAACTCACGGCACATGATCGGGGATTTGGCGACTGTTCCGGCGGGGCTTTGCGATGACTACCTTTCGCTGATATCTTCGAATCGGGGGAAGGCTTTGTGGCTTTGTGCCCAAGGGAAACATCCCCTGGAGAAGATGATCTTCGCATTCCTTCTGGCCGGTGATAAGGTGGAACCTTATCGGGATGGGCTTGACGAAGCTTTTTATCTCTGGGAGGAGCATGTCGTCGAGGGGAGGATTCCTCCTCTGGTTTCAGCGGAGGAATTGCGCAAGAGGTTTGGTCTTCCCGCCGGGCCGCGGATCGGCGAGCTGTTGCGGCGGCTCGCTGAAGAGGAAATCTCCGGGGAAGTTGGCAGCCGCGAGGAGGCCCTGAAGTGGCTCCGGCGGGAGCTAGAAAGGGATTGACAACAAAAAAGGCCGCCCCTTATAATCGCCCCACAATGCGGGAGTAACTCAGTGGTAGAGTGTCAGCTTCCCAAGCTGAAAGTCGCGGGTTCGAATCCCGTTTCCCGCTCCAA
>JAAYDE010000047.1 GCA_012729375.1 Deltaproteobacteria bacterium
ATCTGATCCTCGCTGACCTCCAGGTCGAAAAGCTTGATCCCCAGTTCATTGACCGCCACCAGGCGGGCCTTACCCCGCGTCGGTTGGAGTTCCATCATGCCGACCATGGCGACGGTTCGGCCGCGGAAGGTGAAGCGGGCAACCTGCCGGAAACGCAGGGTGCCGGACGACACGCCGCTGAAGTTGTCTTTCAGCTCATGGGCGGCCAAACCGGAAGGAGCAGGTCCCATGGCCGGGTGATTGACATCCGCAGAAAAGCATCCTCCCAAAAGAAATGCCGCCAGGACGGCGACCGCCAGTATTTTCATGGCGCCCTTTTCCGGTACAGGGCCGGAATAACGTAAAGCGCCGCGGGAATGGCGGAGCCGATGCCAAGAAGAACCGTCACACCGATGGAATGAAGAGCCGGGTGGCGGGCCACAACCAGAGCTCCGAATCCCGCCAGAGTGGTCAGCCCGGAAACCAGCACCGCCTGCTCGGTAGCCTGGGCGATCTCACCCCCTTGCCGGCAAACCATAAAGATTCCATAGTCGACGCCCAGCCCGATGACCAGGATAGCGGCGATGACATTAAAAAGATTGAGAGGCCAGGCGCAGAAGCCCATCACTCCGAGCATCACCAAAAGGCCCGTGGCCACCGGGATAAGGGACGCACAAACCTTTGCCGGGCGCCGAAAAAGGATCGTCACCAGAATAACCACCACAACTCCGGCAAAACCTATAAAACGGACAAAATCGTTCTGGATCGCGGCCCCCATAGCGGTTCGGAAATATCCCTGGGAAACCAGCCGCGACTCGGGGAAGTCTGTCAGCACTTGGTGCGCGGCCGCAAGATAGGCTTTTGTCTCCGGAATCAGTGTCAGCGCCCCGAAACGACCGTCAGGAAGGGAAACCAGCAGGGCGTCGACAACCTCCCTCAGACCCCGGGCGCGAAAAGCTTCCGGCGTCGCCAGGGGGGACGGCCCCCTTGTCCGCTCGATAAAAGGAGCAAACGCCTGGGGCGCAAAGCCCAAAGCCTCCGCCTGGCGATCCAGAGCGGAAAGGATCCGGTCCCCATCCTCGCCGGCCCAGAAACGGCGCCAGCGCCGCTGGTTGTTTTCCTGTACCGCCAAGGGAGGAAGCAGTGGCGCCAGTCCGACAAGGTCTTGGTCCTCGACCGCCATGGCCAGTCGTTGGTACAGGCGATGGCCGGCGGCCAGGGCACCATCGGCATCGGCGCCAAGGGACCAGATCATCGCTCGCCCCCGGACATCCCCCCAGGTGCGGCGCAATCGCCCTTCGTCGGCGGCAAGTTCGGAGGGAATCATGCCCATGCCCGCCAGCTCCCCGTCCACAGTCACCTTTGGAACCTGCCAGCCCGCCAGGACCAACAGGCCCACCCACAGGGCCAGGACCGGGAAACGGGCGCCGCCGCCAGTTTTGCGGCGCACCGAACTGGCGGTTTTTTCTCCCCTTGGCAGCAGATGGGGCAAAACGACCAGGGCCAGCAGAACGGCGGCAGTGATTCCGGTAACAGCAAAAAGCGCCAGTTGTCGTTGCCCGGGAAGATCGGAAAAAAGCAGCACCGCAAACGCCGAAATCGTCGTCAGCGCGCCGAAGAGCACCGGCCGGGCTACTTTCCCGACCAGCGCCGCCGGACTCTCTGCTCCACTGTTCAGGGCAAAATAGACATGCAATCCATAATCAACGGAAATTCCCAGCAATACCGCCCCGAAACCGATGGTGACCGCCGACACCTCCCGGTAGACGGCGCCGACAACTGCGGCCGCAAGGCAAACCACTGACAGAGGAACGAGAAAAACGTATATGGCTGGAGGGCGCCGCAGAAAAAAAACAAAAATAGCCGCCAGGGCCAGTATCGAGCAACCCAGAACCAGCCACAGGTCCCCGCGGATGGTCCGGGCGTTGGCGGCCGTGTAACGATGACCGCTGACCAGAGTGGCCGTCAGGGTTTCCGGAAGAACCGACCGGGCCTCAACGAAAGCTGCCAGTAATCTTTCCGCACCGGCGGAATCGGTTATCGCTACGGGTGTTTCGGCGATGATCAGGGCGCTCTGCCCGTCCTTGCTGAGCAAATGCCCGGCGACGAAACGGGCCTCAGGTACCAGGTTGAAGGAGCGCAATTTCCGGAGCAACAACCGGTGCAAACCCAAAGGATCCTGGCGGATGATCCCCTTGAGCGCCCACCCCTCGGGGCCGAGCAATTGGCGGTAACTTTCCGCCAGTCGACGGGAAACTTCCTCCCCGTGGAGTTCCTCCCGGAGGAACCGCAAATCCTCTTCCGTGGTCAGGGACGGAAGAAGCGAAACCAGCCAGGGAAGCAGCGTCTGTTGGGAATCCCCATCGGGGCCATTGATCACCACCGGAAACAGGGCCGGATCAAGAGCCGCCGTCAGTCGCTCCACGCCATCGACCAGAACAGCCTGAGGGGTATCCTCTTTTCCTTCAATGCTGATAACCACCTTGCGGGCGAAGGGGGCTTTTTCCAAAAGGTAAAAGGTTTCCGCAACCGGTCCGCTGTCCGGAAGCATCGCCGCAATGTTCTCCTGCATCCGCAGTGTGAGAAAGCCAAGAGCTCCGGCCACCAGGAACAGGATAACCACCGTAAGAAGCAGACGGCGGCGACCTTCCCAGTACCGGTAGAGTCTCGAGATCAGGTTGGATATATCCATGGTGTTTCAAAAAAGATGGTCGCCGAGGGGCTCATTGATTCGGGTGTCGTGGAAAGTGATGCGGGTGAAATCCCCCCCCTGTTCATGAACTTCAATCCGCAGGACATGGCGGCCGTCGGGGGCGAAAAAAACCAGCAGGCGTTCAAGAAAACCGTCGCCCATTCCTTTCTTGGGAACCAACCGCAACACCACCGGTGTCCGGTTTTCGAGAAAAATCTCAAAATCCCGGCGAAGCCTTTCAAAATCGGCCTGGGTCCAGGCAAGCAATTGTCCGGCGACGATACCCATCAGGGGCTGGCGGGCGATATCGAAACTTTCCTCCCGGCCGCTATCGTCCCCCCACCGCCGTCCCCGTTTCCCCTGGATGACGAAACCGGTAGTTATCGGCGAGGTCAATTCCCAGCGCAAGCTGTCGGGACGCCGGTAGTGAAAACGCCCCTCGGCAGGGAGCATATCCTTGAACAAGGCAAGGTATTTTTCTTGATGGAATTCACTGCTCAAGGTCTGGACGGTGGAGGCCAGCCGGCGGAGTTCGGCGAGGACTTCATCGAGACTTGAAGCCCAGGCGTCGGGCCCCGGTCGCAACGTCAGCGCCAGCAACAGGAGGACAGACAACAACCGGCGAATCATTCCCCGAAACCCCCGTCCGCAGCGATCCACAATTTAAAACTCCCTTGCACAAGAAGAATCCCGTCCCGGAACAACTTTCCCTCGACCACGACAAAGCCTTGAAAAGATACTTTGTTATGAACTTCAACCTGAAGTGAATCCTCAAGTTTGGCGCCGTCAAAAAATTCGATTTGGCGGACGCCCACCAGATAACCACGGCGCACCGGCACACCGGCACAGCTGTCGGCATAGCCCTGCACGGCGGCATAGGACTGGGCCAGCAACTCCAGCAGGGCGACGGCGGAAAGCGTTCCATCCTCGTCGACAAAGGGGTTGCCGGGGTCGGCGCAGACGCGGACGACACCGGTTGTACCGTCACAGCTTTCCAAAGTCTCAATCAACCGCATCGGCAGCCGATGGGGAATCAGCCGTTCGGCGGGGATGGGGAAACTCATCCTGTCACTCCTCCCAATAGGGCTGCAGATCATCGAACCACTGGCTTGAAAAAAGCAGCTTGCGGAATTTGACCAGGTCCTCGTGGAACACCCGCCGGTTGTCGTAGGGGGCGAACTCCGGGGCCAGCAAGTCATAGATCCTCCGGGTTCCCCGACCCAGCCCCGCGGCGTTGCGAAAAGAGAGCGCCTGGAGATCGGCCAGAATTTCCAGGGTCAGCACGTGCTTGGCGTTACTGACCGCTCTGAAGGCCTGGCGGGCTGCCACCGTCCCCATGCTCACCACATCCTGGTTGGAGGCGTTGCAGGAAATGGAGTGAACGCTCATGGGTGCGGCCAACTGCCGGTTTTCCGCCGTCGCCGAAGTGGCCAGATACTGGGCGCCCATAAAACCCATGGTGAGTCCCGGAGTCCCCGGAATGAGGAATTCCGGCAGTCCTTCATTGATGCCGCGATCGAGATATTTGTTGATCCGCCTTTCGGAAAGATTGGCCAGAGTGGCAAGGGCCACGCACAGCATATCCATGGCGAAACCGATGCTCTGCCCGTGAAAATTGCCGCCGTGAATGATTTTTTTTTGCTCCGGCAGGATGATCGGGTTGTCGTTGGAGGAGTTGGCTTCCGTTTCGACGGTGCGCACGGCGCTAGCAACGGCCTCGGCCACCGGCGCCAGCACTTGCGGGGTGCAGCGCACGGAATAGACATCCTGGACGTTGATGCTGGTCTCGAATACCGGCCCTTCCCTCTTCTGGCTGCGGATCAGGTCGTGCATGTCGGCGCGCAGGGTGATGTTCCGGGAGCCGCGGTAGAGGTTGCGGATCGTTTCGGCGATCTCGATCTGTCCCGGATGGGGCTTGACCCGCTGCAGATCCTCGTCAAAGGCGTCGTCGATGCCGCCGAAGATCTCCAGGGCGAAGGCGCCGGTGACGCAGGACAGGCGCAGCAGCTTGCGGGCGCCGAAAAGAACGAAGGCGGCCAGCGCCGTCATGGCGCTGGTGCCGTTAATCAAAGCGATACCTTCCTTGTAGGAGAGCCGGAAAGGTTTCAGGCCGGCGCGGGCCAGCCCCTCCGAGGCCGGGAGCAGTTCGCCCTTGAGGTAGAGCTGCCCCTCGCCGATGATGCCGAGGGCCATGTGGGCCAGATGGATCAAATCCCCGGAGGCGCCGACGCTGCCACACTCGGGGATATAAGGGGCGAGCCCGCCGTTGATCATGTCCTTCATAAATTCGAGGAGTTCCGTGCGGACGCCGCTGTACCCCTTGACCAGGGTGTTGAGACGCACCGCCAGAATGCCAAGGGTCATATAGGGCTTGATCGGATCGCCCAGACCGGCCGCATGACTGCGAATCAGGTTCACCTGGAGGGTTTCAATCTCGTCCTCGGCGATGATCTTGTTGCACATCGGACCAAAGGAGGTGTTGATTCCGTAAAGGATTTTTCCTGTGGCCAGCTGTTCCTTCAGAAAATTCCGGCTGGCTTGGCAACGGCTTAAGGCCGCCGGATCGATGGCCACCTTCCGGTCGCCTACGCCGATGGCGACGATCTCTTCAAAAGTGAGATCATTTCCGCTCAGCACAACCGGGGGTTGACGGCAGACGTTTCGGTTAAAATCAAACGTGGCATCTGTGTGGAAATCTGTTTGCGGCATAAAGTTCATCTTCCTGATAAGGTTTGCCTGCGGTAATCGAAAAAGGTCATCGGTTTGCGCTTTTCAGCAGAATGGGTTTTGAGCTGAACCTCTTCCGGTGGCAAAACCAAAACCTCCGGCCGCACCCGCAAGCTGGCAGCCAGGCGGTCGCCGAGAGCCTTGGCGTCAAGAGTCCCATCGGTTGCACCGACCACGACCCGCACCCGGTCGCTCAGATCGAATTCATCGAAAACCTCCAGGTAATAGCCTCTGACTTCTTCCACTTCCTCAAGAACGGAAAAAATCGATTGGGGGAAAAAAGTCGTGCCGCGAACCTTGAGCATCTGGGAAAGCCTTCCCAAAACCGGCCCAAGGCGCGGCGTTCTGCGCCCGCAAGGGCACGGATCTTCATGAAAAACGGCGATATCGCCAGTGCGGAAACGAAGTAACGGCATGCCGGTCACCTGGAAAGGGGTCGCCACCACTTCTCCCGCTTCGCCGGCAGGCAGAGGACGCCCCTTGTCATCGAGAATCTCCACGGCCACCAGTTCCGCAGGAACATGTCCCCCACGCCCGGCACAACAGTCGCTGAAAGAAGTCGCCATCTCCGTACTGGCGTAAGTGCCATACAGGGATGCCTGCCAGAGATTCGCCAGGCGGTCCCCAAGGGCGGACAGGGCTAAACCTCTGTCCCGCACCGGTTCACCGATACAAATGAGACGCTTAACTCCCATGGCAGTGGGGTCGTTTCCCGATCCTGCCAATCGCTCCGCCAGCCGCAACAAGAGGGTTGGAACACCGATAATCGCCGTCGGACGATAGCGGCGAGCCAGTTCGGCCAATACGGGAAGACTTCCCGAACCGCCGCGGATAGCCAAAGCGCCGATTCGCAGCAGACCTAAGAAATAGGCCAAGCCGGCCATGAAGCAGCGGTCCAGGGCGACGGCTATCAACACCCGGTCACCGCTGGCAATACCCGCCCCACGAAAAGAAATTTCCTCATTGAAAGCAAGCCGCTGAAGATCGGCGGCCGTCTGCTGTAAAGGCACCGGCGCCCCCGTGGTCCCCGATGTCAGACAAAAATCGACGACCTGTTCAGGTGGCACGCACAGAAATTCGTCCGCGGCACCGGCCAGATCCGCCTTGTCCGTCAGGGGCAGGCCGGGAAGATCGTCAATCGTTTTAATATCCCTGATATCGATTTTTTCTTTTGCAAACTTGTGTTGATAAAAGGGAGAACGGGCGGCCAGGTAGGCCACATGGTGGAGGAAGATTTCATTGCGCCGGGCGCTGATCACTTCAGGGGATTGAAAGGCAAGGCCGCTTTCCTGGAAGGTTTTGGTGATCATCTTCGGCTCCCGTCCATCTCCCTCAAGGCCTCCTCCATCTGCTTCCAAACCTGGCGCATCAGAGCCCGATGGCCGTTTTTCCCGGCGAACCGGGCGGCATCGATGGCGGGCAGAGCCCGCAGAGTGACGCGGGAAGGCGAAAGCAGAAAACGGCCCGGGGGAAGCAGTTGCCAGGTGCCGGAAATGCATAGGGGAACCAGGCTGGCCCCCGTCTCGACCGCCAGGCGAAAGGCCCCGCCGCCAAACTGTTGAAGCTCGCCGTCCCGACTCCGGTGTCCTTCGGGGAAAAAGAGCAGATGTCCTCCGGCGGCGAGGACTCTGGACGAGGCGTCGCGGATCTCCTCCCAGGATGAATCCTCGACATTGAGGTATCCTGCCAGGCGCATGAAGGCGCCATACCAGAACATGCGAAAGGGCCAGGCCCGCACCGCGAAAGTCACGTCGTGAAAAGGAAGAAGGGCCATGCAATAGGTATCGAAAAAGGATAAATGATTGAGTACGATAATGCTTGGGGAAATAGCCCGCAGGTTGTCGAAATCCTGCCGGCGGAAACGGACGAAAGGAGCCATGATCGCCAGCCAGCCATGGCCATAGACCCAGATGACGTGGCGCATGATCCGGCCGCCGGGCCACCCGGTAAGCAGCCGCCAGGCCAGGAAAGCCGGTGGAAAAAAGATGATGCAAAGCACTGTCCAGGCCACCAGCAGCGGATAGACCAAAAGGGTCATGGCCACTCCGACACTCCGCCGAATAAAATCATTTTCCTTCATGAGTTCAAATGTTTTGGGGACGACTGCAGGCAGTGCCATGGGTCTAGTCGCCCTTTTTCTCCAAAGATTGTTTTTTGCCAATGACGAAACGGTGAATATCTCCCAGGGTGCGGATGTCGCGGATGCCGTCTTCTTCACGGATCTTGAACCTGAAAGCGTTTTCAAGCACCACAACCATGTCCACGATATCCAGACTGTCGAGGCCGAGATCCTCGTAGATAGTGGCTTCCGGGGTCATTTTTTCAGTTTCGAGTTCAAATTCCTCGATCAGGGATGAATTGATCAGTTCAATGATTTTCTGGTCAGTCATTGGCATATCTCCTAACCACAAGGGTGGAATTGACGCCTCCAAGGGCAAAACTGTTTTTGACCAATACCGATATCGGTGATATTTGCAAGGCGCGGGGATGACAAACGGCACTGCAGAGGGGATCGATGTTCTCCAGGTTGAGAGTCGGCACCAGAAGGTTTCTCCTCGCCAATTCCAGGGCCGCAATCAATTCCAGGGAACCACTGGCGGCCATGGCATGCCCCAGATGGCCCTTGAAACTGCTGACGGGGATCGACCCGCCGAAGACCTGAGCGATGGCCGCACATTCCGCTACATCCCCCTGAGGAGTACCGGTGGCATGGGCATTGACGTAGTGGGCCTGGGAAGGGGTTAGGCCGGCATCCTCAAGGGCCAGGCGCATGCATCTTTCCATGACCGCAGGGTCGGGGTGGGCGATGTTGCCGGTATCGGAAAGGGTGGCGAAACCGATAATTTCCGCCACAATGCCGGCGCCCCTGGACAGGGCCGAATCAAGGGATTCGAGAAGCACCACGCCCGCCCCCTCCGCGCACACCATGCCATCCCGGTCGCGGTCGAAAGGACGCGGGGTCTTGCACGGATTGTCGTTAAATCCGCTGGAGGCGGCGTTCAAGATGTCGAAGGTGGCCACGGTCAGAGGATGCAGTTCATCGGCCCCGCCGCACAACATCATCTCCTGGCGCCCGCAGGAAACCATCTCAAACCCGTAGCCGATGGCCTGACAGCCTGTCGAGCAGGCCGAGGCAGGAGCCAGTAAACGACCGGTAATCTCAAGGGCCTGGGCCACATTGGCGGCGACACTGTGGTTCATGATCTGGAAAAAAAGAGTGGACCGCATCCGCTCCAGGCTGTGGTCGGTAAAGAAATCCTTGAAAAAATCTTCACTGGCCTGGGTGCTGCCCACCGTCGATCCCAAGGCCACGCCCAACCTCCCGCCGCCCCATTGGCCGACGCAGAGACCCGCCTGGGCCAAGGCCTCCTGAGCGGCGAAAAAGGCAAAGATCGACATAGCAGACATGGAGCGGCGATATTTTCGGGGGATTTCCTTGGGGTCGATCCCCTTGACGGTCGCCGCCACCCGCGGCCGCAGGCCGCCGATGCGGCCGAGATCAGGGGCTTGGCGCACCGAGCTGCGGCCATCGGCAAGGCCGTGGACCAGAGCCTCAGTGCCCCGGCCAAAGGGGGATACGGAACCAAGCCCGGTTATGACGACCCTTTTTTTCATCCTTTCCCCCTCAGGCCATGATTTCCCGCCGCAGGCGGTCATCGCCGAGAATATGGCCACAGGTTAAAAAAGCGGAAACCATTGCCCCCAAAACCCCCGGCGCGGCCGTTGCCTGACCACACAGATACACATTGGGAATGCGGGTGGCCGGTTGCGGGTTGTATTGCCCGACGGCCTGTCTCACCCCGTAGATCCCCCCCCTGGGACCGCCGCAGTGATTGCGAAGGGTCAAAGGGGTGGCGGCCTCGATAAGGCGGGCCCCCTGGACTATTTCCGGCGCCTCATGGGCAAGGCGTTGAAAAATGCGCCCGCTTACTTCTTCCTTGGCGGCCCGATAGGAATCGCTGCGGGGGAATCCCGCGCTGGCCCATTCCCCCTCCATCTCCAGCCAGGAAGCAGGACAGATCACGGACCAGCCATGACCGGTTTGGGCCGAATCGGCATGGAATGCTCCGCCGGCCACAAAAAGGGGGCGGCGCTCCAGGCTGGACAATGCTTCAGCCATCCCCTGGCCGGAAAAACCGAGATACAGATTGGAACCAGCGAGGATGGGCGGCGGAGCCAGGCCATGAAGAAAGAGGATATACCCGGAAGAGGTATCCTCCAAGCCCATAAGCCGATTACGGTAGGCAGGACGCAGCGCTCCTTGCGGAGCCAGAGCGAGAAAACGCCGGGGATGGATCGACACCACACATTCCCGGCATGCAAGAGATTCGCCATCGGCCAATTTCAGCCCCTGCAAATGGCCGGACGCGGACAGTACCAGTTTTTCGGCGCTGCGCCCTTGAATCAGGGAGATCCCGGCTGCCTGGATCTGCGCGGAAAAAGCCGCTGCCAGAGCCCGTCCCCCGCCGGCGATCCGGCAAGGGGAACGATAGAAAGGAAGGACCACTCCGGCATGGATCGAAAAGGGTATTTCCTGGGGGGAAACGCCATGGAGCAAGGTATGCAGGGACAACAGATGACCCAGCCGTGGATCGCGAATGAAGCGCCGCAGGACTTCTGCCAAAGAGGGGCCGTGCACGGCTTCGACCGGATTCCAGGTGACTTCCGGTGTTCCCGGATTGAGGTAGGGCAGTTGCCGAAAAGCCGCAGCCAGACAAACGAAATAGCTTTGAATTCCCCGGGCCTCATGGGGAACGGCCTCACAGAGGGCTTCCTGCAGCGCCGCAATGCCGCAGGGGAAAGAAAACTCCCAGCCGCTTGCCGAATCGCGGAAAATGTCAAATTTGTTCTGGTCCAGTGGCACTTTCCGCAGCAGCCGGTCGATCCCCAGGTAATGAAAGAAGAGATCGAGGATGTCACCGTTACCCAGGCCGCCGGCATAGTGAAAAGCGCTATCGAAATAAATCCCCCCGCGCTCGAACCCCCCAATCAGTGACGCCGGTTTCGCCGCTTTCTCCACCACCGCCACCCGTCGCCCATGGCGGGCCAAGATCAGCGCTGAGGTCAGGCCGGAAACCCCGCCACCGACGACGACCGTGTCATAAGTCATTCGGCAAATCTCAGCACTAGGCAAGAGTTGGTGCCGCCGAATCCGGCCGAATTGCAGAGCACATGTTCGGGATGGGCGGGGATGGTTTCGGCGGCGATGCGCAAACGTCCCGTTACCTTGTCCGGCGACGTGAAGTTGGCATTGGGCGCGATAAAGCCGTTACGGGCCATCAAAGTGGAATAGACAACCTGGGAGGCTCCCGACATCCACAGTTCGTGACCGGTCATCGATTTTGTCGAGGATACCCAGGGAGTCTGTCTTCCGAAAAGGGCGAGAATATTTTCCGCTTCAGCGGCATCCCCGGCCGGCGTCGACGTGGCATGGGCGCAAAGATAGTCGATATCGGGGGGTTTCAGCCGGGCTCCGGTGAGAGCCTTGCCCATGGCCCGCTGCAGGCCGTCGCCACTAGGGACGGAAAGGTGGAATCCGTCGGACGAAAAGCCATAGCTCAAAACTTCACCCAGAATGGACGCTCCCCGGTTTTTCGCCAGATCATACCGCTCCAGAACCAGGGCCGCTGCCCCGCCACTGGGCACGAGCCCGTCACGGTGGGCGTCAAAGGGGCGACTGGCAACTCCCGGGGAATCCACGCGGATGGAAAAAGCGCCGAGGGCGTCGAAACTGCACATCGATTGCCAATTTATTTCCTGAACACCGCCGCAAATCATCCGTTCCTGGCGCCCATAAGCGATCAGGTCAAAGGCCTGCCCCACGGCATGGCCACCGCTGGAGCAGGCGGAACTGATGGTCCAGCAGGCGCCTCGGGTCTGCAGAAGCGTGTTGAGGTTCATGGTGACGCAGCTGGTCATGGACCGAAAGACCTGGCCGCTGCCGATTTGCTTGGTCTCCCCCTTGTTTTTCAGAGTGTCGACCTGTTCAACGGCAGCGACGCAACTGGAGTCACAGCCGAAGACCAGTCCGGTTTCTTCGCTGCGTATTTCTTCCGCCGCCAAGCCCGACATACGCACAGCATCCGTTGCCGCCTGATAGGCCTGAACTGCAAAGTCCGGCATGGTTTTTCGCTGTTTCCGGGACAAAACCGCATCCGCGGTGAAACCCTTGATCCTGCCTGTCAATGGGCTTCTGAAACCCAGCCGGCGCCGTTCTTCATCAACGGTTATCCCCGATTCGCCCTTTTTTAGAGCGTTGGCAACCGTCTCCGGATCGGATCCGAGGCAGGAGACAATGCCAACTCCGGTAATGGCTACACGATGCATGATAATTCCTTCTGCGGTCCCAAACCCTTTTCCCTTCGGCCGGGTTCCACGGGCGCTGGACCTGCCGGCAGTCAAAACTTTGCCGCTGATGCACATCACATATAGGCGCCGCCGTTAACGGAAAACACCTGGCCGGTGATGTAGGATGCCTTTTCCGAGCAGAGGAAGCTGACTACCGCCGCCACCTCCTCTGGCCGCCCATACCGCCCCAAGGGAATCATCGGCAGAATCCGTTCTTTGGGCAGGCCTTGGACCATGGCGGTATCGATGAATCCGGGGCTGACCGCATTGACCAGGACATTGCGCTTGGCGACTTCGGCGGCAAGCGCCTTGGTGGCGCCGATCAGCCCGGCCTTGGCGGCGGAATAATTCACCTGGCCGGCGACACCGCTTTCCCCTGAGGTGGAAACGATGTTGATGATTCGCCCCCGCCGTTTTTGAACCATCTGATGGACAACCAGCTTGGTGACGTTGAAAAAGCCGTCCAGATGAACCGCCAAAACATCCCGCCATTCCTCCCTTTTCATCCAAACCATCAGGGCGTCACGACTGAAGCCGGCATTATTGACCAGAGCGAAAGGGGTTTCCTGCTCCAGCAGAGGGGCAAGTGCCTCAGTGACCGCGGTTGCGTCGGAAACATCAAAAGGAAGCAGAAGACAACGGCGCCCCTGGTTCATGATTTGAGCGCAAACCAGGGAGGCACTCTCCCGGTCTTTGCCAAAATTGAGCCAAATATCAAAGCCATGAGCCGCCAAATCGACAGCAATCGCCGCCCCGATCCCTTTGCTGGCCCCTGTCACGAGAGCAATCTCAGCCATAAGCGAAACCCCACAGAAAATCAATATAGACGAAACAGAAAAAAGAAACGGGTTTTTATTTACCCCAGCGCGCAGGGGTCATTTGATAAGGCTTGTGACCTTGCCCTGGCTGTCAAAGTTCACGGCAACAGTGCCAAAACGGTTGGTCCAATAGATGTAAGTCGGAGAATCGAGGGACGGAGTCCGGTGTGCCGCAGGGTAACCCAGCGCTACCCTCACCCCTTCCCGGCTCATACCCACGAAAGCCTTCCCTGCAGCAATCCCTTGCCGGTCGATTTGGGAAAGATGGGAATAAGAAACCGGGGAGACAGAGGTGATGATGTTCAGGTACTGCTGGGCGCTCATTCCCATGCGGGGCCCGTGGAACTCATACTGCACATTGATATTGCTTTCCGGAAAATGAAGATCAATCAGTTTTCTGGTGATTTTGGCGATGCTGACGGGGCTTCCGGCGGGGATGACGACATGGCCGGGTCCGGGGTTGGTATAATTGGCATAGCTGGCTTTGTAGATGCCGTTCTGGTTCTGCGCATGAATGTTGTAGCGAGTGCAGAGAGAACCGGAGGCGGCTTCAGCCCCGTGGTGGGGAAAAGGGCCGCAAACCATGGCCGACAAAAAACAGATTAAAAAAACGATCTTCCAGTGAGATAATTTCATCTTTTCTCCCTCAGATCAAAATTCATGAAATTTCTTTTATTTAACGGAAAATTTCGTCTGGAAGCCTGCGGAAACAGCCTCTGACCCCTACTTCAGAACTGAAAAAATGAATGTTTGTTCCGGCAGCCCCATTGATCGCCTGGCCGGAAAAAAATCTGCTCTCTTTCTCCAAGGCGGAAGAAAAATTTTGCAAATCGCCATCTTTTTCCAGTAGTGTCCGGTTAGGTTTTTGCTCGGCGTTTCTTTCGGCCTAACCGCCTACTTTTGCGTGAATGGCCTTGTTTTCGTGGTCGTTGGTTCAGAATCTCAGCGGTTTCATTCGCGATCTGGTTGC
>JAAYDE010000048.1 GCA_012729375.1 Deltaproteobacteria bacterium
AATCATAACTTTTGAGTTCATCCCCAAAAGCGAAAAACAGCGGGCCGATGTCCCGTCCCCGGTTTTCCACCACCGCCACCGTCAGCCGGCTCAGGTTGGGAAGTCCCGAGAATGAACGTTCACAGATATCTTTGATGGCAGGCGTCGGAACGGACACAAAAAGATCATATCGGAAGGGCATGTGACGCAAATGAGCGGCAAATTCCCCGGTCAGATCGCCATAGAAGATATGGGCGTGAACAGCTGTCCGACCCCTGGGGAGAGTTTTCAAAGGTGGAATTTTTTCGATGTCGACAAGCCCGGCATTGTCCGGAAAGGAACCGATTTCCGGTAACCTGGAACCCGTCAACCGCTGTTGTCTCCAGATTTCATAGCGGGGCATGCCTCTGAACAGGGGACCGGCCATCCGGAAAGCCAGGTCAAGAAAAAGAGGGCGCAGCCAAAGAGGCACGACTTTTAAATAAAAACCTTTTCCCAGGTACAGTGCTTTCCAGCGCAGAGAAAGAATAGCCTTTTTCCATTTCCCGTTG
Organism: Deltaproteobacteria bacterium; assembly: GCA_012729375.1. Classification (GTDB taxonomy): domain Bacteria; phylum Desulfobacterota; class Desulfuromonadia; order Desulfuromonadales; family JAAYDE01; genus JAAYDE01. Next base: position 531 of record JAAYDE010000048.1, read on the forward strand.
CCGAAGTAGTGGCGCAGGCATTGATTGTTCATAGTTTTTTTTGCTGGGTGATGAATTCCAGGGCGGTGCCGGAAAACCGCCACGAACTAAGATACGGTTTTTGTTCGGTGACGAAGAATTGACCGCAGGCATCTCCTCAACTCTCGCAAGGGAGCCGTCATGCGCCAGGAGCGGCTGGATAGAAGTTCGTCGAGCAGGAACTGCTGTTTTTTCATGTCCTCAGCCGCCTGGTGCAGGCGCCCTTCCAAAGTGGCGGAAACAGCCTCACTCTCCGCCAGTTTCTTGCAGGCATCCAGCCAGCGGGTTTTCTCGTCGCTGACAGCTTCCTGATGGTGCTCCGCCGCATCGACAAACTCTTCAGGGGAAACCAGATCCAGCCATTTGCAGAAAAACCGCCGCTTGGCCAGGCGCACCACATCGCGATTGAGATACAGCGGGGATACTTCCGATTCCCCTCCCTGAAAATAGTTGCCTGTAACCTGGTTGGTGAAAACAAAGGGGACGAGCCGCGCCGCCTGCAGCCAGAAATCCCAATCCTCGTAGACCTCAAGGGATTCGTCGAAGGCCAGGCCCCGTTCCCGAAGAGAGGCTGGAAACAGGGGGGCATGAATGGGGATAAAGTTGCCGAGCAATAACTTGGGGAAGCTCGCTTTCGTTTCGGCAAAGGTCTTCAGTACCTTGCCCTCGGGATCGTTGCGGCGCAGACCGCGCACCCCGGAATAGGCGACAACTTCGCCTGAGGAGGTCTGCAGAGCCGCGACCAGATGGGAGATGTGATCGGGGTCGAGGGTGTCGTCGTCATCGAGGAAACCGAGATAAACCCCGTGGCAGTCCTCCATGCCCTGATTGGCGGCGCGGCCCCGGGACAGGGGCTCCCCGCCCTGATTGATCAGCCGCAAGGGAAAACGGCCGCACCATTCGCCCAGGGGGCTGTGTTCCCCCCCTTTGGCGTTGACCACCACCACTTCCGCGTGGCCGTAGGTCTGCCGGGACAGGGAGTCGAGGGCATCGGTCAAGGTGGGCCGGTCCATGCTGCGGACGACGATGCTGACCAGGGGGATGTCTTCCGGAAAAGCGGCGAAACCGAGACGGCGCCGATAGGCTGGCATCCCTGAGAAAAGCTCCGTCAGGCCGCGGTTCAGTTGCGAGGCGGCGGCGAGGACAAAGGCCTCGGCGCTTTCCGCCTCCGCTCCCAGATGCAAAGCCCGAAACAGGTTGAGGCCATGGGCCCGTTCGGCGTAAGGCTGCTCCCGCAATTGGGAGGCGAAGCAGGTCAGCGCCTCCCTTTTGCGTTTCTGCACGGGGGTGATGTCGATCAGCAGATTGGGGTTCGAAAGCGGCGCGCCGATTTCACAGAAAGCGACATGGATGCGCCCGGCCAGGCGCCGCACCGCCTCGGCGCCGGCCAGCGCCAGGCTCTGGTGGTCGGGGTGGATCTCCGTGGGCGCGGGAAGAAACACCAGGTCGGCCCCGCTGCCGCGCACCTGGGCGGCGATCCTCTCGATCAGCTCTTCGCCATAGACCAGACCGCGATCGGGGTAGTTCCAGAAAAGCGGCGCGGAAACACCCAGAACGGCCGCCGCCTGCCGCGACTCCGCGGCGCGCCGGGCGGGCAGGTTCTCCCGGTCGCTACCGCCCCTGGCCCCGTCGGTGACGATAACCACCGTGACCTCGGCGCCCCCGCCGCGCAACAGAGCCATGGCCCCCCCGCAGCCGATGATCTCGTCGTCGGGGTGGGGGGCGAATACCAGAACCCGTTCCGCGGCAGGAAGCTTTCGCCCCACGGCGGCCAGATATTGTCCTTCGTCCATGATCATTGGATAACCTTCCCCGCCTGTTTTGCAAACTGCAAAAATAAATTTTGATTTTACCATGAACGGGTGCTTTTCAGTGCCTCAATCTCGAATAACCGACCGGGATGAAAATCGCCGCCAGGGCTGCGGAAAAAACGCCCCGTTTCGACACCGGTTTCAAAAACACAGGTTACCGCAAAAACTCAACTGTCTCGAGGTTTTTCAGCGCACCCCAACAGGCAGGCGCCCAGATAGAGGCCGACACCCACGAACAGGATCAGCGGCGGAAAAGCGGGGGCGACATAGCGCATTTCGATGGCCGGCCAGGAGGTTACACTGATCAGCGACATCAGGGCAACCCGCGCGACCACCAGAGACGACAGAACCCCGCAGACCAGCCACAGGCCGATCAGGGACCCATCCCCTCTTCGGCACGGTTTTTTAGCGGCGTAGAGCCACAGCAACAGGACCGCCGCCGCCAGAACCGGCGCCAACGACAGGTAAAGATTGGCAATGAATCCCAGCAGGCTGCTTTGCCGCGGGGAGGGTCGGGAATTTTCATCGTTGCCAAGAAAGTCATCTGCAGCACGGCGCTCCCCGGGAGGTCCCGCCGACGGGAAAAAAGGAGGAGAAGCGGTGATCATTTCGGGAATGACCGCAAAGGCCCGCCCCAGAGTGGTTAAAAAAGGGGCGATATGTCTGCGCTGCAACACCGGAGACAGGGTATGCCGTTCCCCATAACAAGTCAGTTGCCCCTGGGCGCAGGCGCCGTTGATTTCTTCCGCCAGACGGCGGTAATAAGCGGCCGCGGTGGACGCGTCCTTGTGGTATCCGACCGCGGCCGCCGCATCCCTCAGCGCCCACAGAAACCAGCCGCCGGCGATTTCATCCCGGAGCCTGTCGGCCATGAAAGCCTCGGCGTTCTCTTTTCCGCCGAAGAAGGTGTCGAACCAGCGGGTCACGTTGGCATCGGTCGCATAAGCCCTGCGCAAAGAATCGCGGCCGGATTCCCCAGGGGGAATGGAGATTTTGAGCAGAGACTCCGCTTCCTGCCGAAAATCGGCATTATTGTCTATCCTTTCACCGACGAGGCTGATGCTCAGAGTTCCGGCCCATATCCTTTCCAGCACCGGCTCCAGTTCGGCAAAGGAGGGGCTCACTCCGTAGGCCTGACGGCGCATGGCTTTGGAAACGGGGACCAGCGGCGGCGGCGCGGGCTTGCGGATGCGGGCCAGGGCGCCGTAAGCGGAAGTAAAGGGACGGCGCGCCGTTTCCACATCGGTGAAAAGGCCGTAATTCTTGTAGTTGACGCCACACAGGGCCAGCAGGGGAAAAAGAAAAAAAGCCACGGCGAAGAGGCACACAGCGGCCACATGACGGCGGCAAGCCGGCTTGCCGAGGCAGGCTTTCAAAAACGACCACAAGGGAATCAGGAGCAGCGGCGCCAGCCATACGGATTCCTCCCGGGTAATCCAGAAAAAAGCCACGGAAGCCCCCAGGCCGGCCCCCCACAGCCACGGCGCCAGGCGCTCCCCGGCCTCTCCCATCCTGAGGGAAAATCCGAGACAGGCGGCGATGACCAGCAAGGTGAGTCCCGGATAGATCAGGCCCCGCAGCAGACGAAAAGAGGAAAAAACCTCGGGACAGAACAACAGTGCGGCAAAAAGAACCAGCCGCCATCGGCACGAGGGGATCAGGGGTTGCAGGGCGAAATAAACCACCAGACAGGAACAGGCGTAAAAGACTACCGCCGCCGCGGAGACGGGAACGCCGAGCAGATGGACCCCCGCCAGCCACAGGGGGAACCCCGCGCCCTTGGCCAAGGTCAGATTGTTATAGGCGCCGAGCCATTCCCCGTTCACCAGATGTCCGGCCAATTTAAGGAAAAGGGCCGAATCGTATTTGGCCGCCGTATTGAACGATGCGGGGAACCCGGAATAGAGGAAAAACATGGCCATCGACAGGCCGCCCAGGCTCGGCCATACCCATTTCGGCTCCGGGCTCCGGGACGGAACGGCCATCGCCAGAAACACCTGGCGGCGATGCAGGTAAAAGGACAGGGGACTGGCGAGCAGGGCGGCGCCGCCGAAGGCCGCCGCCGGGGCGAAACGAAAGAGCCAGCGGTCCATGCCCAGGCCATAGCGTAACAGATAGGCGGCGAAGGCCACGAGGAGCGAGGACAGAACGGCGATGACCCCGAAACGCGCCGCGCCGCGCAGGCTGAAGCGATGGTTGGCGGCGACGAAGGTGTACCGGCTCTGATGAAAATAATTCAGTAAAATACCGACGCAATACGCCAAGATCATGGTGAAGCCGTACTTCCCGGAGAAGTCGGACAACAGAAAACCGAGAATTTCCCGCAAAAGCAGGGTGGCCAGGCCGACGATCAGGGCAACGAGGAAATATCGGGAAAAAATGCGCATTCTCAACAGAGACCGAAGGCAACGAGGTTGGAGGGCCATCCGCAGGTGGTGATTTTTTTAAGGACGGGTCGGCTGGCCGGAGGAAAGAACTCCATCAGTTCCCGGCCGGTAAGGAGATTGAGGTTATCCGTTTTCGACCAGAATTCCAACCCCAGACCACGGAGGATCTGCTGGTGACAGGACTGGGGCAGCCAATGGATCAAGGGAATCAACGTGTGGAACTCGACGGGAAACCAGCGATCGGGAGTGGTCAGGAAATAGGCCCGGCCCACCCGCAGCAACTCGCGGACAAACTGTTGCTGCCGGTCGCGGCTGCCTACGTGCTCAAGAACCGCGCTGCAAAAGACGATGTCAAAGGACTGATCCGCGAACGGCAGGGGGCCGGGAGCAATGCGCACCATCCGGGTGCGCGGAAAAATATCCTGCAAGGCGGAAATGTCCTCGATGCTGGCGGCCACGATCCGTTCCGGATAGGGGTAGTGCCGTTCGAAATAATTGGATTCGGGAAGGCTCTGATCCGGGGTCACCCCGAGATCGAGAACCCTGGTTTCGGGCGTCGGCTGGAAAGTGGCGAGGAACAGGCGCAGCATTCGCTCCCGCGCCCTTTGCGCGTAACGGCTTCTCAGGCGGGAAAGAGGGTGTCCCAGGGAAAAGTAATCGATCATGACCGGTCTTCCGGAGCGCGCCGCCCCAAAAGTAGCGCGCTGAGGAAAAATGAGGCGAAAACGGTCTGCATGCCAAAAATGATCGCCGTGACCGAGGGAATCGTCAGACGCATGGTGTCGGCGGCGTTCAGCGGCCCGAAACCGGTATGCCCCCACCTCAACACGGCATACAGGGAACCGCCGAGACCCGCCACAATCAACAGCGCCCCGAAGATCAGCCCCCTTTCCAGGGTGACCTTCGAAGTGACCTGTTCGATGCGGGAATCCGCCGGCAACAATCCCTTCTGTATCGTGTAAACCTTGGCGAAAAGGGCGAAACATACCGCCTGAGCGCCAAGATTGATCGCCGCGCCGGCATAAAGCAGGGTGTGGATGTCGAGGGTGAGATTGAACAGATGACGCTGTCCCGGCAGCAGGACAAGCATGCCCAGCAGGCCCACGGCCATGAGCACCAGCCCCGGATAGAGGAAAAGCCAGCGCGGACTGAAGAGAAGCAGAAACCGCAGGTGGCGCCAGCCGTCACGCCAGCTGCGCAGATGAGGGGGGCGACTGCGGCCGTCGGGAGAAAGGGTAGTCGGTACCTCGGCGATGGCGACACCGTGGAGGGTCGCCTTGACCACCATTTCGCTGGCGAACTCCATTCCCGTGGTCTGCAGGTCCAGGTTCACGATGACCTGCCGGTCGAAACCCCGCAATCCGCAATGGAAATCACCGACGGGACTTTTGAAAAAAAGACGGCCGATTCCGGTGAGGACCGGATTGCCCAGATAACGATGCAAGGGGGGCATGGCGCCGGGGGCCACGCCGCCCGAAAAGCGGTTGCCCATCACCAGCCCGTAGCCCTGACGCAATTTTTCGACGAAGGGCTCCAGATTCAGAAAATCATAGCTGTCGTCGGCATCCCCCATGATGATGTAGCGGGAGCGGGCGGCGCGGATTCCCCCCATCAGGGCGGCACCATAGCCTTTGACGGCAACGGCGACCACCCGGGCGCCCTGGGCGCGGGCGATTTCCCGGGAGCCGTCGGAGCTGCCGTTATCGGCGACCAACACCTCTCCCTCGACACCGCTGCGAGCCAGAAAGGCCTTGGCTTTGGTGATGCAGACGGCCAATGTCTCCGCCTCATTGAGGCACGGCATTAAAATGGTAAGTTCCACCCGTCGATCCTTTCTGATTCTCCATAAAAAACGACGCCCGCGGGCGCTTCTTCCTCACTGAAAAGCCATCCCAGCATACCACGCCCCACCGGCAACTCCGCTGCCTTTTCCGGCCCTGCGCCAATCACCCGCCAGGGTAAAATTCCTTCCCAGTTACCCAACAAGGGCAAAAGGAGAAGATGTCCTTGGCCGCCGGCCAATCAATGAAAATCCGTATCTCCCGCGGTCAGGTAGAGCTTGCCCATAAGTATTGTCAAAGGCGGAGCTTCCGTCCACGCATTGGTCGGCACATTGACATGAATGTCCTGAATCCGGGCGCAGGTAGCGGCCAGTTCCGGAATGACCGGATCGCTGACCCAGGTGTAAACCTCTTCCAGTCCGCCTTGCGCGGCAAGGAACCTGGCCGCCAAGGCAACTTTCGGCAGCTGATCCCGCCCGGCAACCCAATCCAGCAGTTCCAGACGGCGCCCATCGACTTTAACCGCGACAACGGCCAACGGCCGCCGCGTCCAGCGATGGCAGAGCAGGACCAGCCGATAGTCGTATTCCGGATGCTCCCGATAACGGGCGCGCCAATAGGATGCATCGCGGACCCCGACAACCAGGTGGCGCAACTCCTGAATCATGCGCAACCAGAGGTTGTCGATGATCGCGGCTTCTTTGGGCTGGGCCGGATCGATATCCCGCATGGTCCAGAGAAACGACCCTCCTCTTGCGCCGGCCGGCCAGGAGGCCTCATACATGCGAACCATGGGGGAAGTGCAGATGCCCAGCCGGAAGGGCAGACCGAAGGAGCGTTCGTTGGGGAAGGTATAGGAGAAAGGATAGGCGGTGCCGTAACCGATAAATTGTTCGATGAAGGTGGCGGCGACCAGAAACGGCGGCCCCTTGCGGACCAGCAAGCCGCGCACTCCGGCAGCCACCATGAAGTCGCAGGGCTGGCAGGCCGGGTAGACGCCGTCGGGACAGTGGAAAAAACGGGGGATGCCGCCGTAATGGGCGATCAAGCGGCCATCCTGCCATAAACCAACGGCCTGGCCGCGGCCGGGACCATACTTCCAACGCCAGAAGGCCGGCGTCAAGGATTTCCCGAAAACCTCCGAAAACAGCCCGCTCACCGCCGGTTGATCGGCTTCGGTCATGCGTGACAGGCGCCAGCGGGGGAGCTTCTTCCGTTTGAGATGCAGCAGAAAATAGCCGAAACGGCCCTGCCGATATTTCTCCCTTTGCTTGTGGCGAACAAGCCGGAGGTTCTCGACAACCGCCTGTTCAAGGCCGGTGGCCGCCGCCAAGGCACCGGCATGATCGGCCAGGCCGCGGAGCAGAAAATCCAGGCTTGGCGCCACCGCGGAGGAAAGATCGACATCCTCCCGGCATGCAAAGCCAAACCTCGTGGCGAGGCGCAGGAAATATTCTTTGTGATGAAACTCTTCTTCCCCCACCTCAACCCGTTTGCAGGCAAACTCGTCCAGGATGAGGATTTCCCCATCCTCCTTAAGCAGGGCCGAGGCCCTGGCGAAGAGGTCCAGCATGGCCATGTGCTGCCCGCTTTCGTGGAAGAGGAGAGCATCCCAGCGGCCGTCATCTTCTTTAAAATCCTCGAAAGAGCAGCAGCGCAGCGGCAAATCGTCGCCGAATCGGCGCCGGGCGACGGCGGCCAGCGCCTCATCGGGGACGATGCCGACGATATCCGCGCCGGCCCGCCAAAGCAGGCCGGCCAGACCACCCAGGCCGCAGCCGACGTCGAGAAGCTTCCCCCCGCATGGCAGCCGGCTCAGCAGCATCTCCAGCGCACGATCCTGAGCCTTGCCGAAATCCTCCCCGGCGGCGGTGAAAAGACCCTGGTGAAGATGTTGAGCGGCTCCCGTCTCCCATTTCTGGAGCAGAGCGAGCAGGTTGCCGGGAAACGCCAGGCCGGCAAGTTCCTGCTCTTCTGCCGACAAGGCAGGGGGCAACGTTCCGAGGTCAGTCATGAATCTCCCGTTTCTCGATGCGCAAACGGTAAGTCGGCGGAACCACCGCCTCCGCCGTACCGATCCGCAACCAGTAGTCGCCGGGCCCGAGACGGGGCACCAATCCCCCGGCAAGGCCGCCCCCCTCAACCATTTTCAGGCAGTAGGCCGCCGGCACGAAGAGCGGATGGGGGCTGATTTCCACAATCCAGGGACCTTTTTCCCCCCGCGGAAGAGGAATCGGCAGAAACGGCGAGTGAATTTCCAGGTCACGGCTCGCCGGCAGCTGCGGAGAGGGGAAAACTCTCTCGAGGATTTTCCCCATGAGGGGGAAACAGCTGCGCGAGTGATGTTTACTCAAAAAGATCCGCTGACCGGCTTCGACCAGCGGGTTTTTGCCAGGGTCGGCAAGCCATTCGTGGACGGCATGGGCCGCCGGTTGAACGTAAAGGTGGTATCCCGCCCTGCCTAAGCGCCGGGACAAATCGGCGTCTTCAAAATACATGAAAAATCTCTCGTCGAACAGCCCCCCGGCGGCCTCGACCGCTGCCCGACGGAGCATCAGGTGGCCCCCCGAGAGCATGGTCCGCGCAAAAGGTGCTTCGGACGTGCAATGGTGGAGGATCTGCCGGCGGACCCGGTGACTGACTTTACCTCCCAGCCATGGCCAGCGCAAGGCACAGCTCATGACAAAATCGACGGACGGTCCGGGGGCCTGGTAAGGAGGCAGCAGCCACTGCTTTTCCCGATCCCAGAAAACCAGCGGCGCGACGGCGCCGGCACGGGGATTTTGCTCCATAAAGGCCTGCAGTCTGGGCAAACAGCCCGGCAAGACATAGGCATCAGGATTGAGCAAAAATACCAGTTCGTGGCGGGCGCGGCTGAAAGCCAGGTTGCAGCCCTTGCCGAAACCGAGATTTTCCTCGGCGACCAGACATTCAACCGGGGAGGGCAGAACCGTCTTGAGTTTCTCCGTTTCCGCGGAGTCGGCGCTGTTGTCCACCACCAGAACCTGCAGGCCGGGCATGTCCGCCAGGAGACTGGCGGCAGCCCGGGCGGTGAGAAGATGGCTGTGGTAGTTGACGATGATGGCCGAAATCATGACGGAGTCCTGTTAATCCCGCAGCCGTGAAACCCGATGGGACCGGGTGCCTTTTCGCGGATTTTTGATTGCCGGGTCGAAACGTAAGAGAGACTTTCCCGAACAGGGATGAAAAAACGGTTCCGCCGGATCGGAACAGGTCGGCAGGGGCCAGGATGCGCGATATGAAAAAACCATGGGGAAAGATCCTGGTGAAAAACCGCCAGTCGTTTTTTCATGAGGCTTCGCCGTGAAACCGGCCGGATTCCGCAGATCAGGCCCGGCGGAGCGATGGACGTTGCGGCGTAAGGGCGGCGCCAGGAGTGAGCGTGCATGTATGGAACGGATGTGAGACCAGGCGGCGGAAGACTTCATGAACCATGGGCACTAAGGATCAAGGATCTGCGCCATTCCGCACTGAGCGGCGACATCCCCCGGTCGGTTTATGGAAAAACAGGGAGTCACCACCGGCAGGCGATGGCTCCACTTCCTCTCGAAGGCCTCTCCAGCGGCCCGAACCCGTTCCACCACGTGGCGGGGAAACGGCCCTTCCCTGGAAAGAGAGGACCAGTGTTCGCAACAGGCGTCGACAACGACGACATCCAGCCCCCGCTCCCGTGCGGTCAAGGCCAGATCCGTCCCATAAAAATCAAAACCGAGATCGGGCTCCAAATGCAATCCAGTGTCGCGGCGAACGGCGAAGAGAAGTTCATCGAGGCTGTCCACCCGGCAGGGCAAGGCACAGGTTCCGTTGAGTTCCAGGCCACGGTCGAGGACATGCCCGGCGTGGCGAGCTCTGCTGCCGCTTCCCGCCACACCGTAAACACCAACCACCCCCAGGTGGCGATAGCTTCTTTCCGCCTTGCGGATTTCCGCCATGAAACGGGCGTCCCAGTCCTTGGGCAGATAAACATCCTGGTGGACCCAGATCAGCCATTGCGCCCCAGGGCCTGAATCCATCGCCCCATTGAAGGCCGCGGCGGCGGAAGCGGCGTTAAAAAAAAAATTCCTGCCATAGGTATCCCCGTGCAGGCAGGGGGATGCCAGCAAGCGACGCCGCAACACCTCAGGGTCGTTGACGCAGACGACAAATTCAAAAGATGGGTTTTTGGCCACCGCAACCCCTACCCCTACCGCTCAACGCCTTTACCCCACTCATGGGGCAGCTCGACGACTCCCTGGTTAAAGCCTTCCTGGACCACATCGAGAACGAGACAATGCTTGGCCATGTCATAAAGATGCAGAGCCTTTTCACAGGCCAGAAAGGCGGTGATGTAATATCTTCCCTTCAGCAGGGGCAGTTTGGGAAACCGGATCTGGACCAGCCCGTTTCCTTGCTCATCGACCTCGACACGGACACCGTCGTTCGCCGAGCTTACCGTGGCGATGGTGATTTCCGCATCGTTACACAGCCCGAGGGCCACAGTCGGTGCCGGCAGGCCGGGATCGATGAAAAATTCGACGCTGACCACAAGGGTACTGTGAAGCGAACGAACGGTCAAGGAGGCAGCTTCCAGGCCGTCGACCTCCCCTGTTACCCGGCGCAGCCGCCCCCCGCTGGAGAAGACCTGCCGGGGCGCCGCCTCATGGGATTTCTTCACCACTTCGGCATCGAGTTCCGACTGATAGGCGGAGGTCACTCTGGCAACCCTGTCCAGCATGCGGGCACGCCCCTGATCCAGCCAAAGGGCCCGGTCGCAGAAAGCGTCCACTTGATAAAGGGAATGGGAGCAAAAAAGAACGGTGGTCCCCCTGTTCTTCAACGCCATGATGCGATCGAAGGATTTGCGGGAAAAATTGCCGTCGCCCACGGAAAGGGCCTCGTCAATCACCAGGATATCGGGATCCACGCAGGTGGCCACGGCAAAGGCCAGGCGCACGTACATGCCGCTGGAATAGGTTTTGACCGGTTGTTCGATAAAGGTTTCGATCCCCGAAAAATCGATGATTTCCTCAAGGCGGGCGTCAATCTCCCGCCGTGTCATTCCGACCACCAGGGCGCTCAGGTAAATATTCTCCCGTCCCGTGAACTCAGGGTTGAAACCGGCGCCGAGCTCCAGCAGCGCCGATACCCGGCCGCGAACGGCACAGCATCCGGTGGAGGGGTTGAGAGTGCCGCAGATCAGTTGCAGCAGGGTCGATTTTCCGGCGCCGTTGCGCCCGACCACGCCCAGGGTCTCGCCCTGGGCCAAATTGAAGGAGATATCGCGCAGCGCCCAGAAATCCCTGAAGAACTGTTTGCGCCCCCGATACAGCATCTGCAGCAGGCGATCCCGCGGGCGATCGTATATCTGATAGCACTTGCCCAGATTTTCGACCCGGATGACAGGTTCAGATGACATCGGCGAACCCTTTCCGGGTTTTCTGGAACCAGACAAAACCGGCCCACGAGATGAGGAGGGAGCCGAAGGTCACCAATGCGTATCCCCACCAGCCGGGCACACGGCCGAAGATCAGCAGGTCACGGGCCTGGTCGACGATGAGCGTCAGCGGGTTGAGCAGGACAATCCAGCGGTACCCTTGCGGAATAACGGAAAGGGGATAAAAGATGGGGGTCAGAAACAGCAGCGCCGTAACGAGGATGCCGATGATCTGGGACACATCCCGCAGATAAACCCCCAGGGAAGCCAGCAGCCAGGAAAAACCCAGCGACAAAAACAACAGGGGGAAAATCAGCAGGGGGAAAAGAAAACCGGTGACAGGCGGCAGACCGAGAATGAAAAAACAGAAAAGCAGCCACACCAGAAGGCTCACACCAGCATGAAAGAGCGCCGCGAAGAAAATGACCCAGGGCAAAACCTCCAGGGGGAAAACCACCTTTTTGACATAGGTGGGGTTTTGCAGAATCAGGTTGGGCGCCCGGGTGACACATTCGGCAAACAGGTTGAACACGATCAGTCCGGCGAACAGAACAAGGGCAAATTCAGCCTTGGAGCCGGTGCCGACCCCCCAGCGGGCATTGAAGACCACGCTGAAGACGAAGGTATAGACCGACAGCATGAAGACGGGATTGAAAAAAGACCACAGAATGCCCAGGAAAGAGCCCCGGTAGCGGCCGGCGATCTCACGCCTCACCAAGGTAAAAACCAGATGGCGATTGCTCCACAGACTGAGGAACAGGGCTGACGGGGATAAAGAAAACTCCTGCATCAGAAAAGAATTTCTCGTACGATAGGATTGGGGTTGGCAACTTTTCGCCGGAATAAAAATTGCCGTCTATTTCCCACCCACGGCGTAATGGAATCTGGCCGCGGCTATATGGAGGGCATGGCGAGTGTCAATCATGTTGATCTCGGCCCGGGTGAGACGCAGTTCGGCATCAAGAAGGTCACTAAGGGAACTGATGCCAAGCTTTACGGAGCGACTGGCCACCTGGTAGGCTTCGCGGGCCTCGGCAAGGGTATCGGCGGCGACCTTCAGGCGAGAGCGCGACTCCTGCAGCTGCTGGAAGGTGGTGCGGACTTCGGTGACGACGACCTGACGTCTCTGCAACAGCATCTCCTCCTGGCGCTGGGCGACGAGACGCTGGCGCCGATAGGCGGAAATGTTGCGCCCGCCCTGGAAGGGCCTCATGGAGACGTTGAGAGACAGGGTGTAGTAGTCCCGATCATCGTCGGTAAACCTTCTATCGTCGTAATCCCTCTGATAATCGACATAGGAGGCATCGAGGCTGACCTGGGGAAGATTGCGGGCGGCAATGATGCGGGCCTCCTGCCGGGCCATGTCGATGTTGAAAGCCGCCAAACGCAGATCCGGACGCCTTTCCAGCCCCAGCTCCACACAGCTTTCCACATCGGAACAGGATTCGGTGATGGAACTTTCCAGACTGCCGTCGATATCCAGGGGCTCATTGCCGGCCAGATAAAGGGCTTGGCGGAGGTTGGCCTGGGCGATAACCAGTTTGGATTCGGCGGCAATCAATTCCTGGCGGGCGTTGGAAAGCTCCACCTCCACTTCCAGCACCCTCAGGCGCGGCGCCAATTGCTGGTCGAACCAGGCCTGGGCGATACGGCGCTGTTCCTCCAGACGCCCCACCGAGCCCTGCCACTTCTTCACATGCTCTTCGGCGCGAAGAATGTCGTAGAAGCTGGAATGAATGTTGCGGACCAGCTGAAGGTGCATGTATTGCAGCTCATAGCGCCTGAATTCCTTGTTCTGGCGGGCTTTTTTCAGTCCCGCCAGGCCGGAGAAGCCGGTAAAGAGCGGTTGGCTGACGCGGGCCGACATACTGTCGCTGTTCTGATCGAGATAATCGGTGTCCCGTTCATTACTGGCGCCATTGGAAAGTTCACTGCGGGTGTAATTCAAAGAAAGAGTCGGCAGAAAAGCGCCCACCGCCTCCCGCACCCCTTCCTTCGCTTCGTCGACCTGGAGTCGATAGGCTTTTATTTCAGGGTTTTCCGCCAGGCCTTGGATTATGCACTGCTGCAGGGTCATGGGTGCGGCAGAGGCCGACCCCCAGCAAAAAACCAGAACCGAAACAACGACAAGGAAGAATCTCATATCCATCAATTTTCCCGCAAGGCGTGCTGGAAATTCTCCAGCAGCGGCTCCAGAGCGTAATCAAGGACGGTTCGCGGTTTGGTGCGGATGAAAACCGCCACCGGCATGCCGGCGGTGAGATAGAGACGGTTATCCGCCAGCTCCTCCTTGTTCAACTCCACATGGACGACATAGGTGGGCTGTTCCCCGTAGGGGGTTTTCTGCAATATGCGGTCTGCGGAAACATAGACCACCTGGCCGGTCACCTTCGGCGTGGTACGCTGATGGAAGGCCAAAAGTTGAACATCGGCCGTCTGCCCCCGGTAAACATGGGTGATGTCCTTGACCATGATGCGGCACTCGACGATCAGGGGATTGTCCTGGGGAACGATATCCATGAGGGGCTGCCCCGGGCTGACAACGCCTCCCCGGGAGTGAACCTGGAGGGCGACGACCTCGCCATCCACGGGGGCGGTGACGGTCAGCCGGCGGCGGGCGTCCTGCAGGGGGAGAAACTGCTGCTGAAGGTCGAAGAGCTTCTGCTGAACCTCCGACTGGCGGTTTACCGCCTGCTGCCGGTATTCGCTCTCCAGAGCGCTGATGCGAAGCTGGAACTCCGCCAGCTTCTCGCGCAATTCCGCCTGGGATCCTCTCATCTGGGCCATCATTCCACGGTGCTCGGCAATGGCCCGGCGCAGCTGCAGGATATGGGTCTTGTCGATATATTGGTCCTTGAACAGGGCCATCTTGGCGTCTAATTCCTCCTGCAGCGCTGCGACGATTTCCTCTTCCGCTTTGAGACGCCCGTTGAGGCTCACATCCTGCTGACGAAGCTGGGCGATCTGTTTGCGGAGAAGATTGGTCTGGTTCTCCAAAGCCTCCCGTCCCGAGGCAAATATTTTTTGAGAGGCCTGGAACAGCTCGGTGAATTTTGCCTCGGGAATGGTGCCGTCGTAGGTCGGCCAGTCGACTTTCGGGGAGAGGGCCTTTTCAGCGTCGAGACGCCGGTCCTCGATCCTCAGGGCGGTCAGCTGCAGTGAGATCTGATCGGCAGCGGCAACGACCCGGGTGCTTTCAAGAATAACCAGGGGATCACCGGCCTTGACCATGTCGCCGTTGCGCACCAGTATCTCGCGGACAATCCCTCCCTCGAGGTGCTGAACCGTCTTGCGTTCGGTGTCCACACGCACCTCTCCCGAGGCGATGACGGCAGCGGTAATCTCGGCGAAGGTAACCCATAACCCTCCAACACCAAAGAAAAGACCGACGATGATCATGCCTGTGAGGATGATCCGGCGACTGTCCGTAAAGCGTATCTTGAGATCGGGGGGGGCCGTGGTCTCGTCCTGAAGCTGCGCGTATTCCTCCGGGGTCACCCGGTCGAAACGGAACAGCCTGCGCAGGAGTTGAAACAGTTTTTCTTTCATTGTCGCCTTGTTCCCAAAAAATGAAGCTTGATGAGATTGAAACGGGAGCGGGAAAAACACCAAACATTCACGAACCGTGAATGTTCCTTAGGAGGCCGATTGCCTTTGCGTTTGCGCCTGAACCTCCATGAGTTTCTGGAACACGGCGTCCCGCGGCCCGAACATGGCCAGTTGACCTCCGCGCAGCATGAGGATCTTATCCACTCCGGAGAGCAGACTTGGCTTGTGGGATACCACCACCACGGTTACCTTCTCCGCTTTAAGTTGAGCCAAAGCATTCAGCAGCGCCCTTTCCCCCTCGTCATCCAGATTGGAGTTGGGTTCGTCGAGAATCACCAGGCGGGGCTCCCCGTAAAGGGCGCGGGCCAATCCGATACGCTGCCGCTGTCCTCCGGAGAGGATCACCCCCCCATCCCCGATACGGGTGTCATACCCGCCGGGGAAATTGAGCGCCAGCTCATGAACCCCCGCCTTGCGGGCGGCCGCGATCACCCTTTCGGAGTCGACCGTACCCAAGCGGGCGATGTTCTCGGCAACGGTGCCGGAAAAAAGTTCCATATCCTGGGAAAGATAACCGATGTAGGGACCGAGTTTTTCCTGCTCCCAGCTGAAGATATCGGCGCCGTCGAGGCGGACCTTGCCCTCAGTGGGCGGCCAAATCCCCAACAAGAGGCGGCAGAGAGTCGATTTCCCGGCGCCGGACGGCCCGATGAGACCCATCGATTCCCCCGCCGGCAAGGCAAAGGAGATATCCCGAAGGATGTAGTTGTTTTTCAGGGCAAGGCTGACGTGTTCGGCGCTCAACTGGCCCTGGGGGGCCGGCAGGTCCATGCCCGGCGCGGCGGTGGACTGGCTGAACAGGGCATCCAGACGGCTCCAGGCCCCCCGCGCCTCGATCATGAACTTCCAGCTGCCGATCCCCATCTGCACCGGACCGAGGGCCTTGCCCATGATGATTGATGCGGCGATCATGCAGCCGGCGGTCGCCTTGCCTTCCAGGGTCAGCCAGGCGCCTACCCCGTAGATGAAAACCTGCATCGATTGGCGCAGCCAGCTCGACAGGGCATGGACGAGGCCCGACTGGCGGCTGGCCTGGGTCTGCAGTTTCATCACCTGGTCGTTGTAGTTCTGCCAGCGGGCGGTGACGCCGCCGAGCATCCCCATGCTGCGCACCGATTGGGAACTGCGCCGCGCCGTCTCAACAAAGCGCATGGAAAAGTTGTTGACCACATTGGCGGCATCGAGGGGTTTGCGGGTTACCTTTTCGTTGATCAGGGCGAACACGACCAGAAGGATCGCTCCTCCCGTGGCGACCAGACCCAACAGGGGATGGAGAATGTAGATCACTCCCAGGAAAAGCGGCGTCCACGGGATATCGAACAGGGTGAAAATGGCGTTGCCGCCGAAGAAGTTGCGCAACGTGTTGACATCGCGCAGGGTGGCCTGATCGGGAGGGGTTCCGGCCAAGGCGGCCTGTTTGAGGACATTGTCCAGAACGGTGCGGCTCAGGGCCTGATCAATCGCTACCCCGCAGCGGACCAGGAGACGGGAGCGGACCGACTCCAGAGCGGCCATGACCATCAGGGAGAGAATGGCGGCGATGGTGATCACATACAGGGTGGGCATGCTGTAACTGGAGAGCACCCGGTCGTAGATCTGCAGCATGTAGATCGGGAAGGTAAGCTGGAGGATGTTGATGAACATGCTGAAAAAGCCGCCGTATAGGAGATACGGACGCCACTCTTTAAAAAAGTTTTTCATGGAATGATCTCCTGGAAATTCTCATAAATGGAGATAGTGGCAGAAGTTTCAGTGATGGTCAAGAGGTTTGCTTGGCCGGCCCGGCCCCCTTGGCAGGCAAAGCGGGCGCCCTCTGTCAGGTAAAGGTTTCGGCGGTTTCAAAAGCAGCGGCGGCCCGGTCCTTGGCGGAAAGGGCCGGGGCCCCCCGACAGGGCCAGTCAATGGACAGCGCCGGATCATTCCAGCGGATGGAACGTTCATGCTCCGGCGCGTAAAAATCCGTCGCCTTGTAAAGGACCTCGGCCGTTTCGGACAACACCAGGAAACCATGGGCAAAGCCCTCGGGTATCCACAACTGGCGTCTGTTTTCCGCAGAAAGAGCGGCGCCGACCCATTTGCCGAAAGCCGGCGAACTCCGGCGCAGGTCCACCGCCACATCGAAGATCTCGCCGGCGACGCAACGCACCAGTTTTCCCTGGGCCTGCCTGATTTGGTAATGCAGTCCGCGAAGGACATTTTTTACGGACCGGGAATGGTTGTCCTGGACGAAGTCCCTTACCAGGCCCGTCGCCTCCTCGAACTCCCGCCGATTGAAGCTTTCAAAAAAAAACCCCCGGTCGTCGCCGAAAACGCGCGGTTCCAGAATCAAGACATCTTTTATTTTGGTATTTATTACTTTCATTGTGTTTTTGCTCGTGGCTCTTTTCCAGTGACGAATGGGAAGAATCCCATTCTCGAAGGCTTCGAATTCAACCAAGCAACATATTTCTGATTTTTTTGACTTCAACTGACAATCCTTCTCCTTCACTCAAAAAAGAAAAATTTTTGGCTACCAGGAAGTGGGTTCCAGGTTCAGCGAGAGGACCTAAGGCAATGTAAAGAATTCTTACCAAGTCTTTTTTGGAATCCCGTGCCGCCCACTCAGCAATATTCGAAGGAATTGAAATTGCCGATCTTATCTGGCTGGCCAACCCATATATCTCCTCCGGCGGAAAATAATGACTCACAGCATAAAACAGCCATAATCAAATTGATGGCCCGCTTCCAGATATCAAGAACTTTATGGCTTCTCATGCCCATCACTCGTCACTTGTCACTGTTTCTCTTCCAGCACATTCTCCAGATAGGTCCGGTAGGATGATTTCGGTATGTCGGCGATGACTTCGGCGAAGCGTTCACGGGTCATGAATCCCTTGTTGAGGGCGATTTCTTCAAGGCAGGCGATCTTCAATCCCTGCCGCTTTTCCAGCGTGTAGATGAAATGGCTTGCTTCGAGGAGGCTGTCGTGAGTGCCGGTGTCGAGCCAGGCGATGCCCCGCCCGAGCTTTTCGACCCGGAGCCCACCGCGCCGCATGTACTCGCGATTGACGTCGGTGATTTCCAGCTCCCCCCGCGCCGACGGCCGTAGATTCCGGGCGATATCGACCACTTGGCGGTCGTAGAGGTAGAGGCCGGGGACGGCGTAATTCGATTTGGGCCGCTGCGGCTTCTCTTCGATGTCGAGGACCTTGCCGTCCCGGTCGAAGGCGACCACACCGTAGCGTTGGGGATCCTTGACGGGATAGCCGAAGATCCAGGCGCCGCAGGTCAGGGACGCGGCGATCCGCTCCAGCCCTAGCCTGCCATGGAAAATATTGTCCCCCAGGATCAGGCAGACCGACTGGTTGCCGATGAACTCCTCGCCGACCAGAAAGGCCTGGGCGATCCCCTTGGGCTCATTTTGCACGGCATAGCTCAAGCGGATGCCGTAGCGGCTGCCGTCTCCCAACAGGGCCTCGAAGCGGGGCGTGTCCTGTGGCGTAGAGATGATAAGGATGTCATCGATTCCCGCCACCATAAGGGTGGACAGGGGATAGAAGATCATCGGCTTGTCATAAACCGGCTGCAATTGCTTGCTGGCCACCAGGGTCAGGGGATAGAGCCGGGTTCCGGCTCCCCCCGCCAGCACGATTCCCTTGCGCACGCCTGAGGACATATCGTTCAACTCCTGTTTTTTTCGGTTCCCTGCTTAGCCATTCTTTCCAGTCGGCGGGGTTGGGGCGGAGAAAACGTCGGCGCCCCTCCCCGGCCCTCGTCACAATGAAAAACCTCGCGAACAAACGGCGGTATCAAAGTTTTTTTAAACTGAAACGACCGTTCTCTTCCATCCAATTACCACTCTGCCGGCAAATCGTTCCGGCATGGATCAGGCGCCGGCCTGTTGCAGCGCCGCCACCATGACCTCACAGAGACGGCCCAGGTCGTCGCCGCCGATGATGTAGGGAGGCATCAGATAAACCAGCCTGCCAAAGGGACGGATCCAGACGCCATGATCGACGCAGAAGGCCTGGAAGGGTTCCACGTCCACCGCCTCCTTCATCTCGACGACGCCGATGGCGCCGAGCCCCCGCACATCGGCGACACCGGCAAGGCTGCGGGCCGGCTCGAGTCCGGCCTTGAGGCCTTCTTCGATACGGCGGATTTTGACCGGCCAGTCTTCGCAAAGCAGCAGGTCGATGTTGGCGTTGGCCGCGGCGCAGGCCAGGGGGTTGGCCATGAAGGTCGGGCCGTGCATGAAGACGCCGCCGGCGGAAGAGATCCCTTCCGCCACTTTTGATGTGGCCAGGGTGGCCGCCAGGGTCAGATAACCGCCGGTCAGGGCTTTGCCGAGACACAGGATGTCGGGGGAAATTCCGGCCCACTCGCAGGCGAAGAGCTTTCCCGTGCGCCCGAAGCCGGTGGCTATCTCGTCGAGGATCAAAAGGACCTGATGGCAGTCGCAGAGTTCGCGCACGCCGCTCAGATAAGCGGGATGGTAGAACCACATCCCCCCCGCCCCCTGCACCACCGGCTCGAGAATGACGGCGGCGACCTCCCCTTCATGTTTCACGATCAGGCGGCGGAAATCGTCCAGGCAGGCAGGATCGAAGGGGGCGTCGAAACGGCACGAAGGGCGCTCGGCGAAGAGCTGCTTCGGCAGTACCCCCCGGAAAAGGTGGTGCATTCCGGTCACCGGATCGCAGACAGACATGGCGGCAAAGGTGTCGCCATGGTAGCCGCCGCGCACCGTCAACAGCCTCTTTTTCCGCGGACGGCCGGCGGCCTGCCAGTATTGAAGGGCCATCTTGATGGCCACCTCCACCGAAACCGACCCCGAATCGCAGAAAAAGATATGCCGCAGAGAGCGGGGCACGATGTCCAGCAGGCGCTTCGCCAGGGTCACGGCCGGCTCGTGGGTGATGCCGCCGAACATGACATGGGCCATGTTGCCGAGCTGTTTTTCCAGGGCGGCGTTGAGGGCCGGTTGATTGTAGCCGTGGATGGCGCACCACCAGGAGGACATGCCGTCGATGAGCTCGCGGCCGTCGGCGAGGCGCAGGCGCACGCCGGCGGCGCCGGCGATAGGGTAGGCGCGCAGGGGTTTGAGGGCCGAGGTGTAGGGGTGCCAGAGATGGGCGCGGTCGAATTCGAGCAGGTCGTTCATACCACTTGCCGCAGAGAAGCGTCGAGGACCTCCCAATGCTTCCGGTTATCAGGCGAAAAATTTGGAATATACGGCATCTCGGCCACAATGGCAACCTGTCCCAGAGAACGGATGGTCTCCCGGTTATCGTTGCGGATCAACCTTTCCATGTTATCGGCCGCCGGTGTGGTGTTGTTGAGAATGACGCCGGAAAGAGGGAGACCGGCACCACGGATGGCGGCCAGGGAGAGGAGGGTGTGGTTGATCACCCCCAGCCGGTTGTCGGCCACCAGCAGCAGCGGCAAACCGAGTCGGCCGGCAAGGTCGAGCATGGTTTTGTCCCCACGGATCGGCACTAGGAGACCGCCGGCCCCTTCCACGAGGACGAAATCACCGCCTTCGCTCCGCCGCCCGATCTCCTCGGCCAGGGACTCCAGGTCGATATCGATTCCGGCCAGGCGCGCCGCCAGATGGGGAGAGCAAGGAGCTGCGAGGCGACAGGGGCAGAACAGATCGGGCATGGGCATTACATCGGCAAGGGCCATTTTCCACAGTTCCGGATCGGGAGCAAACCATTCGCCCCGGATCTCCTCGCAGCCGGTCTGCACCGGCTTCACTCCCAGCACCCGGCCGCGCCGCGCCAGACGCCGCAGCAGGGCCGCCATAACCACGCTCTTGCCGACACCGGTACCGGTGCCGGTGATGAAAAAACCCTTTGTTTTCATAAAAGTGACAGGGTGCTCGTGGACGGGAACTCCCGGTTCGTGGAAAAAAATCCAGAGACAATAAGATGTTCAAAAATTTTCTTTGTGCCCTCTGTGGTAAAAGCTTTTGATTTCAGATTTTGCCCCTTATCCCCTGTGCTTCTTTTGTCCCTGTCGAGCAGGTTTACCGATTCCCGCCAGGGGTTGATCTTTTCACTGTTTCACATCCCCGTTTTCGGGTCGAACAACCCTTCGAAGAGGGCGCTGGAGAGATAACGTTCCGCCGAATCGGGTAAAATGACGACGATGGTTCTGCCGGCGAACTCATCCTCGGCGGCCAGGCGCATGGCGGCGGCCAGGGCGGCCCCGGAAGAGATGCCGGCCAGAATCCCCTCCTCACGGGCCAGCCGGCGGGCATATTCCAGGGCCTCGTCGCCGCCGATCCGCTCCACCCGGTCGACCAGGGAAAGATCGAGATTGCCGGGGATGAAACCGGCACCGATCCCCTGAATCTTGTGCGGTCCGGGGACCAGCTTCTCCCTTTTTAGCTGCTGACTGATGACCGGACTCTCCAAAGGTTCCACCGCCACGCTGACGACCCTTTTTCCCTTCTGGATCTTGAGAAAACGGCTGATGCCGCTCAGGGTGCCGCCGGTGCCGACCCCCGCCACCACGGCATCCACCTCGCCATCGGTATCCCGCCAGATCTCCGGGCCGGTAGTCGCCTCATGGATGGCCGGATTGGCGGGGTTGGAAAACTGCTGGGGAAGAAAATACCGCTGCGGATCGGAACCGGCGATTTCTTCGGCCGTGTCCACCGCGCCCCGCATCCCCAGAGCGCCGTCGGTGAGGATGAGATTGGCGCCGAAGGCCTTGAGCAGCTTGCGCCGCTCGACGCTCATCGTCTCCGGCATGGTCAGGGTCAGCCGGTAGCCGCGGGCGGCGGCGACAAAGGCGAGGGCGATGCCGGTGTTGCCGCTGGTCGGCTCGACCATCTCCACCCCCGGTTTGAGCAGCCCTTTCTTCTCGGCGTCCCAGATCAGTGCGGCGCCGACCCGGCACTTGACCGAATAGGCGGGGTTGCGCCCTTCCGTCTTGGCCAGCAGGATCGCTTTCACCCCCTGAGGGATGCGGTTGAGGCGCACCAGAGGCGTGTTGCCGATGGTCAGGCTGTTGTCGTTGAAATAGGTTGGGGGCATGGGGTTGCCTTTCTTTTGAGTGACTGGTGACTGGTGACTGGTGACTGTGAAAGTATAATAAATTTATACACTTATAGTATATCAATGGTTCTTTGCAGCATAATGCTAAAAACTTAAAACCTTCTACTTAACACTGATTTTTCCTTTGATTTTCACCAATCACCAGTTACCAGTCATCAGTTACCAAATGGATCAAAAAACCGCCAGCGCCTGATCAATATCCTCCAGGATATCCTCGATCGACTCCAGGCCGATGGAAAGCCGCACCAGTTCCGGCATCAGCCCCCCCGCCTTCTGATCGGCCTCGCTGAGCTGGGAATGGGAGGTGCTGGCCGGGTGCAGGGCCAGGCTCTTGGCGTCGCCGACATTGGCCAGGTGGGAGAAAAGCTGCAGGCGGTTGATGAAGCTTTTGCTCGCCTCGTATCCTCCCTGGGCGCCGAAAACAACCATACCGCCGAAGCCTTTTTTGAGGTATTTGCAGGCCACCTCATGAGCGGGATCCTGTTCCAGCCCCGGATAACGGACCCAGGCCACTCGGGGATGTTTCTCCAGATGGCGGGCCACGGCCAGGGCGTTTTCACAGTGACGCTCCATGCGCAGCGGCAGGGTTTCGATCCCCTGAAGGAACATCCAGGCATTGTCCGGAGCGATGCAGGCGCCCAGGTTGCGCAGCGGCACCAGCCGCAGGCGCAGGTCAAAGGCCTGTCCGTTGAGCTCGTCGAAATCATGGGCGTAGCGCACCCCGTGGTAGCTTTCATCGGGGCGGTTGTAGAGGGTGAATTTAGGATCGGTCCAGTCGAATTTCCCCGCATCGACGACGATGCCGCCGATGGCGGTGCCGTGCCCGCCCAGCCATTTGGTCAGCGAATGGACCACGATATCGGCGCCGTACTCGATGGGACGCAGCAGATAGGGGGTGGTGAAGGTGGAATCGACGATCAGCGGCAGATGGTGTTTGCGGGCGATTGCAGTTACCCCTTCGATGTCGGTGACGCCCAAAGCCGGGTTGCCGATGGTTTCCATGAAAAAGGCGCGGGTGCGCTCGGTGACCGCCCGGTCGAACTCCGCCACGTTGGTCGGATCGACGAAACGGGTGTGGATACCGAACTGGGGCAGGATGTCCTTGAACATGGTATAGGTACCGCCGTAGAGATTGTTGGCCGAAACCAGTTCGTCACCGGCCTCGAGAATATTGATGACGGCGTAGAAGATGGCCGAAGTACCCGAGGAAAGGGCCACCGCCGCCGCGGCGCCTTCCAGGGCGGCCACGCGCTTTTCGAGAACACCCTGAGTGGGATTGCCGAGGCGGGTGTAGATATTACCCGCCTCCTTGAGGGCAAAGAGATTGGCCGCGTGGTCGGTGTCGCGGAAGACAAAGGAACAGGTGCGGCAGACCGGCACGGCGCGGGCCAGGGTTCCGGGATCGGGTTCCTGGCCGGCGTGCAGGGCCAGAGTCGCAAAGCCGTAGGGTTTCTTGGCCATGATCATTCTCCTTTAGATTTCGTAAGTGTAACTGCCCTGAGATACTCTCAATTCCTGCTCGCGGCGGAGGATGTCGGCAAAAGTCAGGTGGTCGACGATGGCCGTCACGGCGGCGGTGACTTCCACCCATATCTCCCGGAAAACACAGCTGCCGATATCGGCGCAGCAGGGAACCGGCGGCGTCTTGGCGCAGGCGATGGGCTCGATATCCCCTTCGATGAGCCGCACCACCTCACCCAGGACGATCTCGCCGGGAGGCTTGCGAAGGAAAAACCCGCCGCCGATACCGCGCCGACTGTCGACCAGGCCGGCCCCTTTCAGAATCAACATGATCTGTTCCAGAAACTTGCGGGGGATGTCGTTGGCCGCGGCGATTTCGCTGATGGGGACGACATCCCCACCAGCGAAATGTCTGGCCAGATGAAGGAGGGCCTTCAGCGCGTAATCCCCTTTGTAGGTGATCTTCATTCCTTACCAGTCTCCTATAAATCACATCGATTTGATAGTCATCAGGCGGAAAAAAATCCAAATGTCAATAAGGATTCCCGGGTGGCGATCGCCCACCCCGACAAATATTGGCGGACAGCCGCCATCGGTCTCCAGCTTCGCCTCGCACCCCTTCTTACTTTTTGCTCGCCTAGCAGCTGGAATTTTTTGCTTTGCCGTCAATCTTGCTAAATTTAGCCGTCTCCTTGGCGACAGCCTTCTGGCTGCGTCAACAATGGGGTTGGGAAGGCCAAAGGTAAAAGGATTTTCTTCCCCCCTTTTCCTCTGCCAGCTAAAAAATCGCCGCGATCCGTTCATAAGACGTGCGCAGACGAGTGGCCAGCAACTGGAGCAGTCCTCGGGTGACGCGCTCGCCCACCTTGGGGGCTTCGTTGGCCAGGGCGCTGAAATTCTTCCGCGGCAGCAGAACCACTTCCGCGTCGGTCATGGCTCGGGCCGTCATGGGCCGGGGCCGGTCGTCGACAAATTCGATCTCCCCGACCAGGGTCACCGGGCTGAAAACTCCGACGACCACCTGCTTGCCGGCGATTTCCGTCTCCTTCATCAGGCTCACCCGGCCGGACAGGATCAGTGCCAGAGACACATCCTCTTCTCCCTCCTCCCAGATTACATCCCCGGCGGCGTACCTTTTCAGAGTAAGATACTTCAGCACCAACTCCATCTGCGGCTCGCTCAGCAAATCCTCCAGGATCAGCCGGGCATCTTCGGAGAGAACCCCTTCATCCCGTGAGGTTATCAAAGAACCGGCGGCGTTTCTGAAACTGAGCGTTGGTTTGTCAAAAAGCTCTTCTTTTTTCACCAAAAACTCTCCCAGGGTCAAAGGATGGAACCAATCGCAAGTTTTCTATCCGCTGGCGGCCAGAGATTTGCGGAAATAGCCTAGAGAAAAACCAAACAGAACGGCGCCGATTAAGGCCAGGGCGACAAACTGGGGCCAGACCACGGTGATGCCGGCGCCGCGGAACAGGATTGCCTGGGCCAGGATGACAAAATGGGTGGTGGGCGCGGAGGACATCAGAAGCTGAACCAGTTCGGGCATGCTCTCACGCGGCGTCATCCCGCCCGAAAGCATCTGCAGGGGAAGCAGAACGAGCATCAGCAGCAAGCCAAACTGGGGCATGGACCGGGTCACCGTGCCGAGGAAAATCCCCATCGAGGTGGTGGCGAAAAGATGCAGCGCCGCCCCTGCCAGAAATAACAGCAACGATCCCTGCACCGGTATCGACAAGGCCCCCTCGACGACAAAAAGGAGCGAAAAGGCGGTGGCCGCAAGGACCACCAAGGCCATGGTCCAGACCTTGGCGAGCATGATCTCCAGCGGGGTGACCGGCATCACCAGCAGATGCTCGATGGTGCCGTGCTCCCGCTCGCGGATCAGGGCCGCGCCGGTGAGGACGATGGCCAGCAGGGTGACGTTGTTGATCACCTCCATCACCGCGCCGAACCAGGTCTGCTCCAGCTGGGGGTTGAAGCGCACCCGCAACTCCAGGTCCACCGGGGACTTGGCCGCCGCCCGGTGCTTTTTGACGAAGGCGTCCACCTCACCGCCGACGATAGCCTGGATGTAGCCGCTGCCGGTATAGGCCTGGCTCATGCGCGTGGCGTCGACGTTGAGCTGGACGGCGGGCTGGCGGCCGGCCAGGACATCCCTCTGAAAACCCGAGGGGATGTTGAGGGCGAAGGTGTAGAGGCCGGCGTCCATGCCGGTATCCATCGCGGCGCGGCTGATCATCTCCGGCCACAGGAAATAGGGGGGATAGAAGGCGCTGACGATGCGCGTGGACAGCGGCGAACGATCCTCGTCGACGATGGCGATCGGCGCCTTGTGCAGGGATTCGGGCATGGCCGTGGCGCGGGAATAGACACCCACCGTGAACACATAGACGATGAGGATGAGCATCATCGGATCGCGCCCGAGGCTGCGCAGTTCCTTGGTGCCCAGATTCCACACATGGGACAGGCGCATGGTCAGCGCTCCTGTTTCCTGAGCAGGGCGGCGCACAACAGAATCAGCACCGGCGCGGCGATAAGCAGAGGGATGAAGGAACCCTGCAGATCGGTGAAGCCGAGGGCCTTGGAAAAGGTGCCGCGGGCGATGATCAGAAAGTAGGTGGTGGGATAGATTTTGCCGAACAAAGCCCCGCCCCCCTCCAGGGAGGAAACCGGGTCGATCATCCCCGAAAACTGGGTCGCCGGCAGGATGGTGAGCACCGCGGTGCCGAAGATGGCGGCGATCTGGCTCTTCATGAAGGTGGAAATCAGCAGGCCCATAGCCGTAGCCGAGATGACATAGAGCAGCGCCCCGGCGGTCAGGGCGAGAAAGTTCCCCTTGAGGGGCACGCCAAAGACAAAAACGGCCAGCAGCACCAGCAGGAAGAAACTGACCATGGCGAGCAGCACATAGGGGATCTGCTTGCCGAAAAGGAATTCGAGGCGGGTGACCGGGGTGACATAGAAATTGACGATGGAACCCAGCTCTTTCTCCCGCACCACCGAGAGGGTCGACAGAATGGCCGGGATCAGCATCAGCAGCAGGGGGATCACCGCCGGCACCATGGCCACCAGGCTTTTATTGTCGGGATTGTAGCGGAAGCGGGTTTCGATGTCGATCAGTCCCGCCAGGGCGGCGGAACCGTAGGCCTCGTGGGCGCGGCTGGTCAGCCAGTGGTTATGGATCCCCTGCACATAGCCGCGCACCGTTTCGGCGCGCTGGGGCATGGCGCCGTCGATCCACGCCCCCACCGCGACGGGGGTGCCGCGGGCGATATCGCGAGCGAAACCGGGGGGAATCTCGATGGCCAGGCTGATTTCCCCGGAACGCATGCGCTGGTCCAGTTCCTCGTAACCGGCAAGGGGGGGGCGTTCGCTGAAGTAGCGGGATCCCGCCAGACTGAGGGTGTAATCGCGGCTGGTGGTGGTCTGATCGCGGTCGAGGACGGCAAAGGTGAGATCCTCGACGTCCATGTTGATGCCGTAGCCCATGACGAACATCAGCAACACGCACCCCAAAAGGGCCAGGGTCAGGCGGATCGGGTCGCGGCGCAGCTCCAGCCCCTCGCGGTGCATGTAACTGGACATGCGCCGCAGGCTGAAGGGCTGCCTGTGCCCCGCCGCCCCCCCGGCCCGGCCGTCGGCAAGGGAGTTCCCGGGCGGGGAGGAAAGAACGGATGGGGCCGGTTCGGCGCCGGGGCCCCGCGATTCTTCCTCCGCCTCTTCCAGATAGGCGATAAAAGCCTCATCGAGGGTCGCCGCCTGGCGTTTCTCCCTGAGATTCTGCGGGGTGTCGCTGACCAGGACCCTGCCGGCGTGCATCAGCGAGATGCGGTCGCAGCGCTCCGCCTCGTTCATGAAATGGGTGGAGATGAAGATGGTGACCTGATCCCTGCGGGCCAGGTCGACCATGATCTGCCAGAAGGCGTCGCGGGCCACGGGGTCGACCCCGGAGGTCGGCTCATCCAGAATGAGCATCTCCGGACCGTGGATCATGGCCACGGCCAGCGACAGCCGCTGGCGGACGCCGAGGGGCAGCGCGTCGGGCAGGGCCTCCACCATTTCCGTCAAGCCGAAACGCTCGGCCATCTCGGCGACGCGGTTTGGGATGGTTTCACCGGGGAGGCGGAACAGGCGGGCGTGAAGTTCCAGGTTCTGGCGCACGGTCAGTTCGCTGTAGAGAGAAAAAGCCTGGGACATGTAACCGACCCGGCGCCGGGTTTCCAGGTCGTGGGGGTCGACGGGATGGCCGAACAGCCAGGCTTCCCCCTCGCTGGCCGGCAGCAGGCCGGTGAGCATCTTCATGGTGGTTGTCTTGCCGCAGCCGTTGGACCCTAAAAAACCGAAGATCTCGCCGCGGCCGATGCGGAAGCTGACATGATCGACAGCGGTGAAAGCGCCGAAGCGCTTGGTCAGGTTCCTGGCCTCGATGGCGATTTCCGCTTCCCCGCCGTCGCGCCGGGGGGGAATGACCACCGGCTGATAGCCCTGCCGTTTTTCCTGGGGCAACAGGGCGATGAAGGCCTCTTCCAGGGAAGAAGAATTGGCGCGGCGGAGCAGTTCCCCGGCGGTGCCGGTGGTCAGCACCCGGCCCCCGTCCATGGCCACCAGCCAGTCGAAACGCAGCGCCTCCTCCATGTAGGCGGTGGCGACCAGCACGCTCATGCCGGGGCGCCCGGAGCAGATGCGTTCCACCAGTTCCCAGAACTGGCGCCGGGACAGGGGATCGACGCCGGTAGTCGGCTCGTCGAGCAGAAGGAGGTCGGGATCGTGGATGAGGGCGCAGCAGAGGCCGAGTTTCTGCTTCATCCCGCCGGAAAGCTTGCCGGCGGGCCGATCCGCGAAGGGGGCCAGGCCCGTCGCTTCGAGAAGATCGCCGATGCGCCGCTGCCGCTCGCTGCGGTCGTGACCGAAGAGGCGGCCGAAAAAATCGACGTTTTCAAAGACGGATAGGGTCGGATAGAGATTCTTGCCCAGGCCCTGGGGCATGTAGGCGATCCGCGGGCAGACCTCGAGGCGGTGGTGCCGGTCAGCCATGTCACCGCCGAGGACCTCGACACGCCCGTGCTGGATTCGGCGGGAGCCGGCGATCAGGGAAAAAAGGCTCGACTTGCCGACACCGTCAGGCCCGATCAGCCCCACCCTCTTCCCGGCCGGAATGTCGAGATCGATCCCCTGCAGCGCCTCGGTCTTGCCATAAACGAGACGCACCTGGGACAGGCGGATGACGAAGGATGCCTGCTCCGTTTCCAGGCCGTTGCCAAGAGTCGGGGATTGCCGCCCGTTCATAACAGCTTCTTCAGTTGCAGATGGGCCGGCCAGGGTTTCTGCTGGTCGATGCGCACATAGGCCACACCGGGCAGGCCGGTCTTGACATGAACGATGTAGGTGCGCAGCAGTTCGGCGGGAATCTGCGCCCTGACTCTGAACATCAGCTTCTCTCGCTCGCTCGCCGTCTCCACCGTTTTCGGTGTGAACTGGGCGACATCGGCCAGGAAGGAAACATGGGCCGGAACCACATATTGGGGCGCGGCGTCAAAAACCAGGCGCACCTCGGAACCGATGGCGAGGCGTCCGGCCTGGGCCGTGGGCAGGAAGAAGGTCATGTACACATCGGTGAGATCAACCAGGTTCAGCACCCGGCCGCCGGCCCCCACCACCTCTCCCGGCTGGGCCACCAGATACTGCACCCGGCCGTCGCGGGGCGCCTTAAGGTCGCTGTCGGCGATGTCGGCCTGAATCTTCTCGATGGAGGCCTTCGCCCCCTCGGCGGCCGACTGGGCGCCCAAGACCTCGGAACGGGCGGTGACGATGGCGGCTTCCGCCGCCGCCACCTGGGCCTGGGCGGCGCTGACGGCGGCCTGGTAACTCTGCATGCGGGCGCGGTCGTCGTCGGCCTCCTGCTGGGAAGCAGCCCCTTCCGCCACCAAGGCCGAGGTCCGGACCGAACGTTTGCGGGCCGCGGTCAGTTCCGCCTGGCGCTGCGTCACCAGCGCCGCCGCCGCCACCTTCTCGCTTTCCCGCTGGCTGAGCCGGCTGCGGGCCACGGCGATATCCACCTCCGCTTTGCGCAAGCGGGCCTCGGCTTCGCGAAGCTGGGCCTGGAGGACGTCGGTATCCATCTGCGCCACCACCTGACCGGCGGTGACGAAATCCCCTTCCTTGACCAGAATGGTCTTGATGCGCCCGGCGAACTTGGTGGCCACATCGATCTCGGTGGCTTCGATCCGGCCATTGCCGCTGGCGATGTTTTCGTCCTCTCCCCGGCCCTGGAAAAACTGCCAACCGGCGAGGGACGCCAAACCGAGTACCACCGCTCCCCACACCAGCCGATTCAGCCACGCTTTGCCACCCGTCGTCATAGATCACATCCTTTTAAAAAATGACCGCACCGCCCGGATCGACGGGGGAAAGGTTGCGAAAAAACGAGAAATCGGCCTCGTCGTCAAAGCGCCGGTCCAGGCCACCACCCCGCCACACCTTCCCATGGATGATGAGCGCTGCCGGTTCCGTTAATTGTTTTCCGTTTCCCCTTCGGCCAAGTCCCCCCCGCCGCCGAGGATGGCATAGAGGCGGACCTGGTTGATCAGTTTGCTCAACTGGATGGTAATGAGCGCCTGCTGAGACGCGTAAAGAGAGCGCTGGGCGTCCAGAACCCCCAGGTAGCTGTCCACCCCCATCCGGTAGCGGGCCTCGGAGAGACGGTAGGTCACCGCCGTGGCGTCGACCAGAGATTCCTGCGCCGCCAGTTCCTCGTCCACCGTACCGCGGAACGCCAGGGCGTCGGCCACCTCCCGGAAAGCCCCTTGAACCGTTTTTTCGTATTGGGTGAGGAGCATTTGCTGATCAACCTTGCTGGCCCTCAACGCCGGAAAAAGCCGCGGATCGAAGATCGGCAGAACCGCCTGAGGGGCGAAGCGCCAGGTGCCGGACCCCGATTCGAAGAGCCCGGATAGATCGGCGCTGGCGGTGCCGATGGCGGCGGTCAGCGAGATGCGCGGGAAAAAGGCCGCCCTGGCGGCGCCGATATTGGCATTGGCCGCCTTGAGAAGATGCTCGGCCTGCAGAATGTCGGGGCGCCGCAACAGCACCGCGGAGGAAAGCCCGGTGAAGACCTCCCGGGGCGGCATGACGCAGCTCAGGTTTTCCGGCAGAAGTTCTTTCGGTACCGGAACCCCGGCCAGCAGGTTCAGGGCGTTCTCGCTCTGAGCGGCCAGGCGCGTGTAGATGGCGGCGTTTCTACGCGCCACGTCCACCCGTGTCTGCGCCTGGCGCAATTCCAGTTCCGAAGCCAAACCGGTTTCATAGCGGCGCCGGATCATGTCGTAGGAGGCCTGCTGGGCCTCCAGGGTGGACAGGGTCAGCTGCAGGCTCTCCCGGTCGGTGGCCAGGGTGAAATAGGCGTTGGCCACTTCGGCGATCAGCAGCAATCGGGCACCGCGCCGGCCCTCTTCCGAAGCCAAATATTCCTCCAGGGCCTGGTCCTTGAGACTGCGGATGCGGCCGAAGAAATCGACCTCCCAGGACAGAATGCCGAGGTCTACAGCGTAGCGCTCGGTGGTCATCCGCTGCCGGGTTTGGGACAGGTCGGCGGGAACGCGCTCCTTGCTGCCGCTGCCGACGGCATCCAGGGCCGGAAACAGACTGGCGCGCTGAATGCCGTACATGGCCCGGGCCATTTCCACGTTAAGCGCCGCCAGGCGCAGATCCCGGTTGTTGGCCAAGGCGGTCTCGATGACCCGGCACAGCCGTTCATCGGTGAAAAATTCCCGCCATTCCAGCTCATGGGGAAAGGGATGGTGCGCTTGCCGGTTGGGCCCGCCATAGGCCCCGCCCTGGGGCCAGGCATCCGGCACGGGAGCCGTGGGAGGCTCATATTTGGGGGCCAGCGTACACCCCGCGACAAAAAGGACAAAAGCCAGAACCGGCAAAAGTGCTCTTCTCATGTCAGGTTTTCTCCGGGAGATTGGGCTGATTTTGGCCCGCCGCCCCTTTTCTTTCCACGCCGAAAAGACGGGAGACCAGAACAAACAACAGGGGAATATAGAAAAGGTCGATGAAGGTCGCCGACAACATGCCGCCGGCGACGGCGGTGCCGATGGCATTCATGGCACCCGCCCCGGCGCCGGAGGCGATGGCCAAAGGCAGAACGCCGAAGAAGAAGGCCAGCGAGGTCATGATAACCGGCCGCAGCCGCACTCCGGCGGCGCCCAGAGTCGCCTCGATCAGCCCTTCCCCGTGCTTGAGACGCTCCCTGGCGAACTGGATGATGAGGATGGCGTTCTTGGTCGTCAAGCCCAGAGTGGTGAGGAAACCAATCTGGAAATAGACGTCGTTGTGCATGCCCCGCATGGTGGTCGCCAACGCCGCGCCGAAAACCCCCAGGGGCAGCATCAGCAGGTTGGCGATGGGAATCGGCCAGCTTTCATAAAGAGCGGCCACGCAGAGGAAGATGACGATGATGGAAAAAGCATACAGCAAAGGAGCCTGGGAACTCGACATGCGCTCCTGGTAGGAAAGGCCGCTCCATTCGTAGCCGATGCCCGGCGGCAGCTTGCCGATCATCTCCTCCATGGCCGCCATCGCCTCGCCGGAACTCTTGCCCGGTGCCGGCTCCCCCCAGATATTCATGGACGGGAATCCGTTGAAACGTTCCAGACGAGGCGAGCCGGTGGTCCAGTAGGAAGAGGCGAAAGAGGAGTAAGGAACCATCTTCCCTTCCCTGTTGCGGACATAGACCTTCTCCAGATCCTTGGGCAACATCCGGTAAGGGGCATCGGTCTGGACGTAAACCCGCTTGACGCGGCCCGCCTGGATGAAATCGTTGACATAGGCGCTGCCGAAAGAGGCGGAGATGGTGTTGTGGATGGAAGTAATGGGAACCCCCAGGGCGCCCGCTCTTTCCCAATCCACATCGACCCGGTATTCGGGGACATCCTCCATACCGTTGGGACGAACACGGAGCAGACGGGGATCCCGCACCGCCATGCCGAGAAGCTGGTTGCGGGCCTCTATCATCCTTTTATGCCCGATGCCGCCCCGGTCGATCAGCTGCAAATCAAAGCCGGTGGCATTCCCCAGTTCAATGACCGACGGGGGCGCAAAGGCAAAGACCTGCGCCTCGCGAACCTGGGAAAAGACCCCCATCGCCCTGCCGACGATGGCCTTCACCTTTAAATCGGGGCGGTCGCGCAGTTCCCAATCCTTGAGTTTGATGAAGACCATGCCGTTGTTCTGCGCCCTGCCGGAGAAACCGACGCCGCAGATCATCAGCGTGGAGGTTACCGCCTCTTTCTCGTGGGTCTGGAAATAATTCTGTACCTTTTCGGCCACATTGCGGGTCTGTTCCAGGGTGGATCCCGTGGGCAGCATGATCTGGGCATTCATGATGCCCTGATCCTCTTCGGGGACATAGGAGGTCGGCATGCGCATGAAGAGGAACCCGACGGCGGCGACGATGATGACGTAGACGACGAAGTAGCGCAGTTTACTCGAAAAGGATCGCTCCACCACGCCGACATATTTCCGGCGCAGAGTGGTAAAGACCCGGTCGAACCAGCGGAAGAAGGGGCGCAGGAAAAAGATCGCGTTGTCAGCGGGCTCGTGCCCCGGTTTGATCGGCTTGAGAAAGGTCGCGCAGAGAACGGGAGTGAGAATCAGGGCCACCACCACCGACAACAGCATAGAGGAGATGATGGTCACCGAAAACTGCCGGTAGATCACCCCTGTCGAGCCACCGAAAAAGGCCATGGGGCCGAAGACCGCCGACAGCACCAGGCCGATGCCGATCAGCGCGCTGGTGATCTGTTCCATCGACTTGGCGGTGGCCTCCTTGGGCGGCAGGCCCTCCTCGCTCATGATCCGCTCCACGTTCTCCACCACGACAATGGCGTCGTCCACCAGCAGGCCGATGGACAGGACCATGGCGAACATGGTCAGCATGTTGATGGAAAAACCGAAGAAGCCGAGTACGGCGAAGGTCCCCAGCAACACCACGGGGACGGCTATGGTTGGGATGATGGTCGCCCGGAAGTTGCCCATGAACAGCCACATGATGAGGAACACGAGGAGCACTGCCTCGAACAGGGTCCGCACCACCCCGCTGATGGCAACCTTGACGAAGGGCGTGGTGTCGTAGGGATAGACAACCTTCATGCCCGCCGGAAAATAGTGGCTCAACTCTTCCAGCTTGGCCTTGACGGCGTCGGCCGTTTCCAGGGCGTTGGCACCGGCGGCCTGGCGTATGGCCATGGCCGCGGAGGGCTTGCCGTTGTAAAAAGCCTCGATGTTGTAGGAGTCGGTGCCAAGCTCCGTCCGGCCCACGTCCTTGATACGGACAAGCGAGCCATCAGGATTGATGCGCAGGGGGATATCGGCGAACTCATCGGGCGTCTTGAGCAGGCTCTGGACGATGATGGAGGCATTCAGGCGTTGCCCCGGCAACGCCGGTGTGCCGCCGAACTGGCCGGCGGAGACCTCGACGTTGTAGGACTGAAGGGCGGTGATGACATCCTCGATGGTCAATTGGTAATCGGTCAGGCGGTCGGGATTGAGCCAGACCCGCATGGCGTATTGGGAACCGAAGCTCTCCACCTCGCCGACCCCCGGTACCCGCGCCAGCACCTTCTCCAGATTCGATTGGGCGTAATCCCGCAGATCGTGGCCGTCCAGGCTGCCGTCTTCCGAGATCAGGCCGACGATCAGCAGCCAGTTTCGGGTCGCCTTGCCGACGGTGACTCCCTGGCGTTGGACCACCTCGGGCAGGCTGGCCATGGCCAGCTGCAGCTTGTTCTGCACCTTGGACCAGGCCAGGTCGATGTCGGTGCCGGGCGCGAAGGTCAGTTCGAGGCGCGAGGCCCCGGCCGAATCGCTGGTGGCGGAAAGATAGATCATCTGGTCGAGGCCGGTCATCTTCTGTTCGATGATCTGGGTGACGCTGTTCTCGACCGTTTCCGCTGAAGCACCCGGATAGAAGGATTGGATGTAGATGGACGGCGGCGCGATGGGCGGGTATTGGGAAATCGGCAGGTTGTAGATGGCCAGCCCCCCCAACAACATGATGATGATGGCAATGACCCAGGCGAAAACGGGCCGCTCAAGGAAAAATTTGGACAGCATCAGGCCCCTCCCTCTTTGCCTGCGGCCGCCGGCCCGGCGGCCTCCCCGGAAGGATTTTTACCTTCGCCGGCGCCCACTGTAAAAGGTACCGCCTTAACCGGAGTGCCGGGCCGAACCTTCTGCATTCCTTCCACAATCACCCTGTCGCCGGCCCGAATGCCATCCAGAACCAGCCATTTGGCGCCGATCGCCCGATCAATGGTCAGAGCCCGCAGCGCCACCTTGCCTTCACCGTCGACAATCAACACCTGGGGATTTCCCTTGCTGTCGCGGGAGACCGCCTGCTGGGGCACCAGAATGGCGCGCTCGCTGACCCCTTCCTGGAGCTGGGCGCGAACGAACATCCCGGGCAAAAGCAGGCCATCCGGGTTGGGAACGACCACTCGCAGCACCACGGAACCGGTCGTCGGATCGACCGTCACATCGCGGAACTGAAGAAGACCCTCCTCGGGATAAAGGGAGCCATCCTCCAGGATCAGCTTGACGTGGCGTTGTTCCCGGCCGTTTGGATTGAGCCTTCCCTCGTCAAGATGACGGCGCAGACGCAAAAGCTCCAGGGTCGACTGGGTCACATCCACATAGATGGGGTCGAGCTGCTGAATGGTCGTCATGGCCATTGCCTGATAGGCGCCGACCAGTGCCCCGTCGGTCACGTTGGAGCGACCGCTGCGCCCGGAGATCGGCGCCGTGACCTTCGTATAGTTGAGATTGATGCGGGCCGTCTCCACAGCCGCCCTGGCGAAGCGGACCTCGGCATCGGCCTGCTTCAGGGCCGCGTCGGCGTCATCGAATTCCTGCTGGCTGACCGCCTTTTCCGCGAGCAGCCCCTTATAGCGCTGCGCCCGCAGGCGAATCGAGGGAAGATTGGCCTCGGCCTTGCCCAGCGCCGCCTCGGCGTTGTCCAGCGCCGCCTTGAACGGGGCCGGGTCAATCCGGTAGAGGATCGCCCCCGCTTTGACATCAGTGCCCTCGGTAAAAAGGCGTTCCTGGATCAGGCCGCTGACCTGGGGACGGATCTCGGCGATGCGAAAAGCCGCCGTACGTCCCGGCAATTCGGTGGTCAGCACAACCGGCTCCTCGACGACCGTAATCACCGCCACTTCGGGAGGGCCGGCAGGGGGCGCGGACTGGGGCCGACGATCGCACCCCATAAGCACAAAAAGATTTCCTAGCACTGCCAGAACCATGATCGATATCAGTGGACGGCATCCTCTTTCCTTGAGCTGCATCGACAAGCCTCCCTGTATTTCCGTGGCTTAACTGTATCCTGTTGAAATCACAAAAATGAACAAAAAAAGCTAATGAGGCGGTGAAGGTCCCCGGCAGGGGCCCGAGCCGCCGATGAATTGAGGACACTCCCGGCACTCTGCCTGCCAGATCCCTATCTCCCTTTTCACCGGGGAGGCCTATTTTTTGATGGCATCCCAGGTCGCCTCGATGAGCCGTTCGAGGAGCACCTCATCCAGCTTCAAAAGGCCGGAATCATGATCCTTGATGACATTGATCATTGGACCGAAAATCAGCCCGAAGAGTAGCGTCGGCGGCATATCCTTGACAAGTCCCTGCCTTTTCCCTTCCTTGAGAAGAGCATGAAAAGGCTCTCCGGCGCTGTCCAGTTTCTGCCTCATTTTGGCCACCCCATATGGGGAATCAAAATATTGCTCCAGGAAACGGAATTCCAGGGGATTGGCCAAAAGGTACCGGTAGATGTTGCGGCACAGATGTTGAAAACGATCCAGAACCGGCCGCTCCTCTTCGTATCCCTGGTAGACAAAGGCCTTGTTTTTGGCCTCCAGCTCTTCATAAAGGGTGTGAATCAACTGATCCTTATCTTTGAAATAGCGATAGATGGTGCCCACGCCGACGCCTGCCCGCTCGGCGATCATGGACGTCGGGGTACCGTGAAAACCACGCTCGGCAATGAGTTTGAGCGTTGCCAGAAGAATGGCGGTGCGTTTGTCGGGCTGACGGCTCACTGAAAAGCTCCTTTTGTTTCTCTGAAAAAACGGAGTGAACATTCACTCCGAAAACTGTTTTTTTAATCCTCCCGTCTTCCCTTGTCAAGAAAAATATTCACTTCAAAAGTAGCTTCCCCCAAGCACCGCCTCGCTATGAGAAAAATCCCCAAAGGAAAAAACGGCGCGCCGCCGCGCCCGTCACAAAATCGCCGGCCACTTTCTTTTTTTTGCTTACTTTAATTTTTTTTTCCTTTAAAATCCGCATGATTTTGTCATATATACAGAACACTTTTTTTGGAGAAAAGCCGCCTGGTCCGGAAAGTCCTCCAAGATTTTAAATTTTCATCTTTTTACGAGGGAGACACCATGAAGAAAATCGTTCTGAGTCTGGCATCAGTCCTTTTTCTCGTCAGTGGCACCGCGATGGCGGCCGAGTCGCTGAAAATCGGCTTCAACCTTCCTCTAACCGGCGACATTCCCAAGGTCGGCGAATCCTCGAGGCACGCCGCCGAAATGCTGAAGGAGGATATCAACGCCAAAGGAGGCCTCGTCGTCGGCGGCAAAAAATATCCGCTCAATTTCATCTATGAGGACAACGAGTCCAAGGCCGAATCGGCCGTCAACGTCGCCCTGAAGCTGATCGAACGGGACGAGGTGCTGGCCATCGTCGGCCCCAACTCCTCCAAACAGGCCGTGCCGGCCGGCGGAACCTGCGACGACAACAAGACGCCGATGATCTCCCCCTGGTCCACCAACCCCGACACCACCCTGAACCGCCCCTGGGTCTTCCGCGCCGCCTTCCTCGACCCCTTCCAGGGTCCGGTCGCCGTCAACTTTGCCGCCAAAACCTTTAACGCCAAGAAATCCGCTGTCATCTTCGACATCTCCAACGACTACGCCAAAGGCCTAGCGGAAATCTTCCGCGATGAATGGCAGAAAAAGATGGGTGCCGGCACCGTCGTCGCCTTTGAATCCCACGGCACCAAGGACCAGGATTTCTCGGCCCAGCTGACCAAGATCATCGCCGCCAAACCTGACTTCATCTTCATCCCCAACAACTACAATCAGGTCGCTCTGATCGTCAAACAGGCCCACGACCTCGGCTGGAAAGGCCCCTTCATGGGTTCCGACGCCTGGGGCAGCGCCGAACTGATGCAACTCTGCGGCAACGACTGCGTCGGCCACTACTTCTCCACCCACTATGCCGCCGCCGGCGCCAAGGGCGCGACCAAGGAGTTCATCGATCGCTATTCGGCCAAATACGGCTACACCCCCGACGACGTGGCGGCACTGACCTGGGACGCCACCAATCTGGTTCTCAAAGCGATTCAGGATGTCGGCAAGGTCGACAAGAATGTCAAGAAACAGCGCAAGGCGATCCGTGACGCCATGGCCGCTATCCCCGAATTCCCCGGTATCACCGGCAACATGAAATTCAATGAGGAAGGGGACCCCATCAAGTGCGCCGTCGTCGTCCGCATCAGCGAAAAGGGGGAGTTCGTCTTCACCGAGCAGGTTTGCCCGTAAGGGAGAGAATGTTTTTAACCGATGGCTTACGAGGCGGCGGGGGGAGTTCTTCTCCCCGCCGCTTTTGATGAGCGGAGGGAATGCCCCGGCAAAGAAACCGCTGCATCATATCCCTTCTCTCAGAGTCAGCCGGTATCCCGGAGGTCGTTAGTGGAAATTCTTGTCCAGAACATTTTCAATGCGCTCCAATGGGGAAGCTTTTACGCCCTGATCGCCCTGGGCTATACCCTGGTCTACGGGGTGCTGCTGCTGATCAATTTCGCCCACGGCGACATTTTCATGGTCGGCGCCTACATCGCCTTTTTCCTGACCACCTTTTTTCTAGGCGAATACGGCGTGATCGCTCCCGGCAGTCTCGCCGGTGTGACCATCCTCATGCTGGCGGTGCCCCTCACCATGATCCTGACCTCGATGGTCGGGGTAACTCTGGAAAGAGTCGCCTACCGTCCCCTGCGAGATAAGGGAGCACACCGTCTTTATGTGGTGATCACCGCCCTGATGTGCGGCCTGATCCTGGAAAACGGCAACCTCGCACTGCTCGGCGCAAGCCGCAAAAAGTTCCCCGAACTGCTGGAGAAAACGGTCTGGACCTTCGGCAATGTCTCGGTAACCAACCTGAAGGTGATGGTCATTTTCGCCGCCCTGCTGGTGTTTCTCTTTCTCCAGTTCGTGGTCACCCGCACCAAAACGGGCATGGCCATGCGCGCCATTTCCTATGACAAGTTCGCCATCCCGCTGATGGGCATTCCCATCAACAACATCATCGTCTTCACCTTCATCCTCGGCTCGGGATTCGCCGGGCTGGCCGGCCTTCTCTTCGCCATGAGCTACCCCATCCTCGAACCGTACATGGGGGCGTTGATCGGCTGGAAAGCTTTCATCGCCGCCGTAGTCGGCGGCATCGGCGATATCCGCGGCGCTTTTCTGGGGGGATTTCTACTGGCCTTTGTGGAAATCGGGGTGGTGGCGGTCTTTCCATCGACCTTGCGGGATCTGATGGCCTTTTCGGTATTGCTGATCATTCTCTGGTGGAAGCCGACCGGCCTCTTCGGGATAGCGAAAACCACCAAGATCTGACGGCGCGGAAACAGGGAACGGCTCTTCCATGCAAAAGCACTCGTTCAAACTGTTGTTGTTCGTTTTCTCCCTCGGGCTTATCCTGGCGGCCCATTTCCAGTTCATTGACCAGTACGTCATCACCGTTATCATGCTGATGGGGATCAACATTATCCTGTCTTCCAGCCTGAACGTGGTCAACGGCTATATGGGCGAGTTTTCCTGCGGTCATGCCGGGTTCATGTGCGTCGGCGCCTACGTCTCCTCCGTTCTCTCGGTGATTCTGTTCACCAAGGACCGGATTTTCGGAGCGCCGCTCCTTGCTCCCGATCTCAGCCTTTTTCTTTTCCCGGGGGTCATTCTGATCGGCGGGCTGGTGGCCGCCCTGGCTGGCCTCCTCGTCGCCCTCCCCTCCTTCAAAACCCGCGGCGACTACCTCGCCATCATCACCATCGCCGCCAACTACATCATCATCTCGGGCATCGAGAACCTCGACATCATCGGCGGGCCGCGGGGATTTCAGGGGATGAAGCGGGTCATCAACGCCATGGAAGACCGTCTGGATATTCCGTGGATGCTGCTGTGGGTGGTTCTCGGCACCATCTTCAGTGTCTGGGTCATCCGCCGCTTTGTCGCCTCCACCTACGGCAAGGGGATCATCGCCATCTGTCAGGACGAGGTGGCCGCCGAAATCATGAGCGTCAACACCAATAAAATGAAGGTCGCCGCCTTCATGCTCTCTTCCGGGCTGGCGGGGATCGCCGGCGGGCTTTTCGCCCATGTCTACGGCTATGTCAACCCCCAATCCTTCAACATCCTCAAGTCCACCGAATGTCTGGTCATGGTCTATCTGGGCGGAATGGCCTCCCTGTCCGGTTCGGTGCTCTCGGCGGTTATCTTCACCCTGCTGATCGAGGCGCTGCGCTTCGTCATCCCGGAACTGAACGCCCTCGCCCATCACCTGCGGGTCATTCCGGAAAGCTATGAAATCGGCCAGGTGTGGAAATGGGTCATCATCCCCCTGATCCTCATTCTGACCATGCAGTTCCGCCCTGAAGGACTCATGGGGGCCAGGGAGCTTGGCGACTTCTTCCCTTTCCTCAAGCGCTTTTACCGCAACCGGACAACGGAGTGACCAGGCCGGGTCGCCTGGGTTGAGGCAAGTGTAAAATCGATTTTCTGGCACAATGGGAGTTCGAAATGCCGCTTCTGGAAATAAAAGGGTTGACACAGAGATTCGGCGGCCTGCAGGCGGTATCCCACTTCAATGTGGCCATTGAAGAAGGGAGCCTGATCGGTCTCATCGGTCCCAACGGGGCGGGGAAAACCACCATCTTCAACCTCACCTCCGGTTTTTACAAACCGACGGAAGGTGTCATCCGCTTCAACGGCGCCGACACCCGCAGTCTGAAACCCCACCAGATCACCGCCATGGGCATGGCGCGAACCTTCCAGAACATCCGTCTGTGGCCGAACATGACGGTTCTCGACAATATCCGCGTCTCCCAGCATTACCGCCTGGGCTATTCCATCTGGGATTGCCTGCTGGCAACCAAAAGGTACCTTTCCGGAGAAAAGAAAATCAACAACCTGGCCGAGGATCTTCTGGAAGCCATGGGACTGAAGGATTACGCCCAGGAATATCCGAAAAACCTTCCCTACGGCCTGCAGAGGCGTGTCGAGATCGCCCGCGCCATGTCCATCCAGCCGAAACTGCTCCTTCTGGACGAACCGGCGGCCGGCCTCAATTCCTCCGACGTGGACGGTCTGATCAAATTGATACGCTGGCTGCAGAAAGAATTCAAAATCACCATCTGGATGATCGAACACCAGATGAAGGTGGTGATGAGCCTCTGCTCTTCCATGAAGGTGATTGATTTCGGGCGGACCATCGCCGAGGGGACCCCGGAAGAGATCCAGTCCGACCCCAAGGTCATCAAAGCTTATCTGGGAGACGAGAATATCTGATGCTGCTTTCCGTCAAGAATCTCCATGTCAAATACGGCAACATCGAGGCCCTGCACGGTATCTCCTTCGACATCGACGAAGGGGAGATAGTCACCCTCATCGGCGCCAACGGCGCCGGCAAATCGACCACCCTGCACACCATCACCCGCCTTCCGCCGCCCGACGGCCCCAGGGTCACCGAAGGGGAGATCCTCTTCAAGGGACAATCCATCCTCAAGATCCCTGCCCACAAGATCGTCTCCGACCTGCACATCACCCTGGCCCCCGAGGGACGTCACATCTTCGGCAACCTGACCGTCCTCGAGAACCTCACCCTGGCCACCTACGCCCGCAAAGACAGGGACAATATCCCCAAGGATCTGCAACGGGTGTTCGAGCTTTTCCCGCGCCTGGAAGAGCGCAGAAAGCAGCGCAGCGAATCCCTCTCCGGCGGCGAGCAGCAGATGCTGGCGGTGGGCAGGGCCTTCATGAGCGGCGGCAGGATCCTCCTTCTCGACGAACCCTCCATGGGGTTGGCGCCGCTGCTCATGTACGAAAAGTTCCGCACTCTGAAACGCCTCAACCAGGAAGAAGGAATCACCATCCTGCTCGTGGAGCAGAACGCCCGCATCGCTCTGCAATTCGCCCACCGCGGCTACGTTCTCGACACCGGGGAGATTGTCGCTCAGGGAAGCTCGGCCCAGCTGACCAACGATCCGGACGTAAAAAAGGCCTACCTGGGCGGGTAGGCCCCATCACCCATAGCGGGAAACCGATAAAGAGCGGTGACTGGCCTATCGGCCGGTCACCGCTCTTTTTTTACCCTGCCGCTGGAAGTTCCTGCTCCTTCCGCGGCCAGGCCTTGATAACGGCGTTGATCAGAGTAGCCAGAGGAATGGCAAAAAAGACCCCCCAGAACCCCCAGATGCCGCCGAAAAAGAGGATGGCGGCGATGATCGCCACCGGATGGAGGTTGACCGCCTCCGACAGAAGCAAGGTGGCAAGAATGTTGCCGTCGATCAGCTGGATGACGGCGTAAGCGATCAATACGTAAGACAACTCACGACTCAGCCCCCACTGGAAATAGGCCACCAAGGCCACCGGCAGGGCGACCACGGCCACGCCCACGTAAGGGATCAGTACCGAGAGACCGGTCAACAGGCCGAGGAGCATGGCGTAATTGAGACCCAGTAATTTGAAAGTGACATAGGAAGCGCTCCAGACAATGAGGATTTCCATAAATTTCCCGCGGATGTAGCGGCCGATCTGGAGATTGACCTCATGCCAGACCTGGTGGGCCAGGGAACGCTCCGCGGGCAGGAACCCCGCGACCCACCCCAATAACCGCTGCTTGTCCTTGAGGAAGAAAAAAACCAGGATCGGCATCAGCACCAGATAA
Organism: Deltaproteobacteria bacterium; assembly: GCA_012729375.1. GTDB lineage: Bacteria > Desulfobacterota > Desulfuromonadia > Desulfuromonadales > JAAYDE01 > JAAYDE01. Next base: position 43,080 of record JAAYDE010000048.1, read on the forward strand.
ACAAGCAGGGTAAAGAGGCCAAGTACGGAGGCCAGGGAGAAGCTGAGCATCTGCTGGGCGAAGCGACCCATTTCCGCTCGCAGAACGGCGGCTATATCGCCGATATGCTCCGGGGAGAAAAGACCCGGATAGCGTTCGGAAAGAGCCAGCAAGGCTTTCTGCCCCTGACTGATCATCATCGGCAGCTGTTGGATGAGTTGGCTTATCTGGCGGATCAGAAGCGGCGCCAGCCAGAAAAAACAGAGAAAAAGAAAGGTCAGGAAAAAACCGAAGACCAGCAGGATCGCCGCCAGACGGGGCAGGCCCAGACGCTGCACCCCCTGCACCGGCCCTTCCAGCAGATAGGCGATCACCAGACTGGCGAAGAGCGGCACGAGCATATCGCCGAACAGCAGCAGGCTGACCAGGCAGATCAGCAGCAGCAGAAGCAGGGTCATGAGTTGCCGGTCGGCGATGATGCGCCGGTACCAGTCGCTGATCATTCCCAGGCTCAAAATATCCTCCTCCTTCCGCTCTCCTCGTATTTGTTCAATATTTCCACCGGTGATCCCTGAGCAGATACTTCTCCATCTCAACGAGGATGAAAACCGTGGACGAAACCAGGATCACCCGCAGCCAGGCGGCCAAGGTCATGGGCTCCGTCGCAAACAGCATCTGCAGAGGAGGCGCATAGGTGAAGATCAGCTGGAAAACCAGGACCAGGGCGATGGCCATCAAAACCAGGCGATTGCCCGTCAACCCCTCCCTGGACAGCACGTTGCGATGGATGTACCGGGCGTTGAGAAGATAGAAGACTTCAAACATGACCAGGGTGTTTACGGCCACGGTGCGGGCCATTTCGAGGCTGGTGCCGACGGAACGTTCCCAGAAGAAGAGGCCGAAAGTCCCCGCCACCAGAATCAGCGAGACATAGCCGATACGCCACAGCAGAAAGGGGGTCAGGATCGGCTCCTGCGGATTGCGTGGAGACCTCTCCATGATATCGGCCTCGGGCGGTTCAAAGGCCAGGGAAAGGGCCAGGGTAACGGCGGTGATCATGTTGATCCAGAGGATCTGCACCGGGGTTATGGGCAGCGAGCGGCCCATGAGGATCGCCGCCAGAATCATCAGCGCCTCGCCCCCGTTGGTCGGCAGAATGAACAGGATCGCCTTCTTGATGTTGTCGTAGACGGTGCGCCCTTCCTCGACCGCGTTGGCAATGGACGCGAAGTTGTCGTCGGCGAGGACCATCTCCGCCGCCTCCTTGGCCACCTCCGTTCCTTTGACGCCCATGGCCACACCGATGTCGGCTCTTTTCAACGCCGGAGCATCGTTGACGCCGTCACCGGTCATGGCCGCGACCTCCCCCCGCTCCTGCAGGGCGCGCACCAGACGCAGCTTATGCTCGGGACTGGCCCTGGCGAAAATATCGGTATCGGCCACCCACTCCCGCAATTGGTCGTCGCCGGCCGCCTCCAGGTCGGCGCCGGTGACCACGCGCCGATTTTCACCGATGCCCATCTGCAATCCGATGACCTGGGCCGTTTTGCCGTGGTCCCCAGTAATCATCTTGACCTTGATGCCCGCGGATTTGCACGCCTTCACCGCGGTAACGGCCTCGTCCCGCGGCGGATCGGTGATGCCGAACAGCCCCAGAAAAATCAGCCCCGACTCGACATCTTCAAAGGTCAGCTCTGTTTTGGCTTCGGCAACGGGTTTCCAGGCGGCGGCAAGGAGTCGTTCCCCCCTTTCCGCCAGTTCCTCGGCGCGCTGTTCCCAGTAACCGCGGTCCAAATCTTCTTTACCCTGGGCGCCTCGCTGGCCCGTACACATATCGAGAACCCGTTCCGGTGCCCCTTTGACGCAGATGAAGAAATGTCCTTCGTGATCATGGTGGAGGGTGGCCATGAAACGGTGCTCCGACTCGAAGGGGATCGAATCGACGCGGGGATTTTCCCTGGCCGCCGACTCCGGGTCAAGCCCCATTTTCCGGCCGACGCTGAGCAGCGCCCCTTCCGTCGGGTCCCCCTGGACATGCCAGCCCCCCTCCTCCTTGAGGGTCAGAACCGAATCGTTACAGAGCAGCGCTACCCGCCCTATATGGAGAAGGATGTCGTCATCCTCAGGCACAACCTCTTTTTGGTCAAGGAGGAAGCCGCCGTGGGGGTCGTAACCGGCCCCCTCCACATCGAGACGGGCGCCGGCGGTGACCAGGCTGCGCACCATCATTTCGTTGCGGGTCAGGGTGCCCGTCTTGTCGGAGCAGATCACGGTGACCGAGCCCAGGGTTTCCACCGCCGGCAAACGGCGGATGATGGCGTTGCGCCGCGCCATGCGCTGCACGCCGATGGCCAGGGTGATGGTGACAATGGCCGGCAGGCCTTCCGGAATCGCCGCCACGATCAGGCTCACCGCCGCCAGGAACATCTCGGTGAGGGAGTAATCCCGGGCGAGAAAACCGAAGACCAAAGTGATAACGGCAAAGATGAGAATCGCCACCGTCAGGTAACGGGCGAAACGGTCCATGGCCTTGAGCAGCGGGGTGGTAAGGGTCTCCACTTCCTTGAGCATTTCGCTGATGCGCCCGATTTCGGTGGCGCTGCCCGTCTCCACCACCACGCCCACACCCTGGCCGTAAGTGACCACGGTTCCCGAAAAGGCCAGGCAGAGACGATCCCCCACCGGAGCATCTTCGGCCACAGGGGAAACCCCTTTGGTCACCGGCTCCGATTCGCCGGTCAGAATCGCCTCATCGATGCGCAACTCCTTGACCTGCAGCAAGCGCAGATCGGCGGGAACCTTGTCCCCGGCCTGCAGGAGCACGACATCGCCCGGCACGACCTCCTCCGCGGCGATCTCTTCGCGCCTGCCGGCGCGGCGCACAAAGGCATGGAGGGACAACATGGAGCGGATCGACTCGAGGGCCTTTTCGGCTTTGCCCTCCTGGATGAAACCGATCAGGGCATTGACGACGACTACGCCAAGAATGACCGCGGCATCGAGCCAATGGCCCAGAAAGGCGGCGACGATTGCCGCCACCAGCAAAACGTAGATCAGCAGATTGTGAAACTGAAAAAGAAAACGGACCAAAGCAGAGCGCCGCTGAGGAGACGGAAGCCGGTTGGGTCCATGTTCCTGCAAGCGTTTTTGCACCTGTTCAAAAGAAAGGCCTTCACTTGACGTGCCCAGGTATGCCAGAATTTCTTCATCGGCCATAGCATGCCAGAGCTTTTTGTGCTGTTCTTTGATTTCGTTGACAGTCATCGGTATCTCCCGGCAGGTTCCAAGGGGGATGAAAAAAAATTTTGTCGCAATATTAGCCTGAAAGTATAAACGACCGGGCGCTCAATTCAACGACGGACCCTTTTCGTATCCCTGCCCCGCGATATAACCCGAAAAGGGTGTTTTGAATGCCTCGGTTCAAGATCACAGCCACGGCTTTCCCGTGTTTCCGGACAACGGCGTAAAAATTGAGAAAGGCTGCCCCACAGCGTTCTTTCAGCCGCCGGGAGACAACCCAATGAAAAGAGATCCCATGGCTGCAAGAGGAACGGTTTTTTTTCTTGCGGTGATCCTGTGGATCTTCTGCGGATTGCCTGCCGTTGCCGACGCTAACCTGCCCCTCGATCCTTCCCTTTGGCCGCTTAAATCCGAAGGGGAATCGGCTCCAGCCGATTGCGCTTTTTTCGACAGTGAGTTCGTTGACCGAAAGGAACCTGACCGGGAAGACGGCTTGATGAAATCCGGCGGGGAGCTTTTTCCCGACCGCCCCTTTCGCCTGACCGGAACCCATCTGCCGATCAAATTCACCGGGGCCGAACCAATGAGCCGATCCCTCTTTTTCAACGACCCGGTACTGCGCAAGGGACAGGATGCCCACAGCGAAATCGACATCAATCTCTACGACCTTACTATAAGCTGGAACGCGGGTTCCGAAAAAATGGGATCGTGCCGCCTGGAGTGGGGACCTGAGTTGTCCCTCAAAATCATCGACAGCGAAGTGTCGGCCCGTGATGAAGCCTTTCTGGTCAGGGAAAACGACACGGTAACCGTTCCATTCCCGACGGCGGGAGCCTGGGCGCGGCTGTCGCCGGCCGACTGGGTCAACCTGACGGGCCGTTTCGGTTACATGGAATACAACCGCAACAGTTTGCTGAACGGTGATCTTCAAATCGTCGTGAACCCCGCTGCCAATCTGGGCCTCTTCCTTGGCTACCGGCATCTGAGTTTTGACATGGACGCAACGGGGGACTTCATCGACGCGACCCTGGAAGGCTTTTACGGCGGAGCGCTGATCCGCTATTGATTCTTTTTCCTTTCCCCCTTACCTCACCCATCGCCCATCTATTCATTCAGCCCTCAAAAAGAAACCGTTCCGGCCCGGAAAAAAGCCACCCCCAAAAGCTGATTGGCAGAGCTTAAAGGGATAAGTGGAGCGACAGCAAAGGCCGGATTCAAAAGCCTGCCGCATCAAGTTTCTGAATTCAGGTTTTTTGTGAGGTCCGACGGTCTATGAAAAAATGCCCGCCGCGGTACCGATGGCAAGAGGTATTTATGCTCCGGACAGGGGAGGGAAAAAATAACGCCGGAAACTCTCCTCGGAAATCCGTTGAAAAAACTTGCCGAGCAGAAACACAGCCGTCACGGAAAAAAGCAGGCGCGCCGCAAAAAGGCCGGACAGGTGTCCCCCTGCCAGCATCATCAGCAGGGTATCCTCGACAATGCTGTGACAAAGGCCCATCAGGACCAGGGACAAAAAAACATCCCTGGGGTTCAACCTCCCCGAGCGGGCCTCCTGAATAATCAAGGCGCCGCCGTAGCTTAAACCCAAGGTCATGCCGATCACGGTGATCGGCGCCGCCTTTCCGGTCATGCCGAGGGCGATCAGCGGCCGCTCCAGGAGGCGGCAGAAAAAATCCAGGATCTTCGCCTTTTCGAGAATCCTCATGATTGCCAGCAAAACCAGAATGATGGCGCAAATCATCGTCATCGTCTGCAGTTCCCCAATGACCCAGGCGTTCCAGGAGGGATCGGGAGCCGTCGGTTTCCACATCAGGCGGCTTGGCTGCTGAAGAAAACCGCCGAGCCGGTAGCAATGGTTGAGGCCCCAGCCCAGAAACAGGGCCGCAAAAAGGCGCAGGGCGATCATCACCCCGAAGCGGGCTCCGGCCATTTGAGCAATGCGGATTTCCACGGGCAGGGCGTGGGCGATCAGCAGCATGGTCGCAAGAACCGTCACCTGGGCGACGGTGAGGGTTGTCTCCGCCGCCAGGGAGGCAAAGACAACCAGGGCGGCGTAAAGATTGGTTATCAGACCGGCGGCCCACACCAGTCCCATACTGCCGGGCAGCCCCACCAGGTCCATGAAGGGCCGGAGAAAAGAGCCCAGGACGCCGATGACCCCGGCGTCGCTGAGGATTTTGACGAGAAAACTGATGGGAACGGTGATCTTGAACAGGTCGAAACTGGTTCGTGCGGTCTGCCGAGCCAGCCGTTCCGTTTCAGCCGCAAGAACGGCCGCTAACGAGGATGCCATGGTTATCCCCTTGAAGCGGCCGCAGAGGATCGCCTCCCCCTGGCCAACCCCTCCCCGCCGTTCCCTTGCCAGGCAGGATGCGGGAAGCCGTGAAATGCGCATTTTGTCATTTTCATCACCGGTCCGGCTTTCATCCCCAAAAGCTTGCCACGCCAACGGCGGATCCCCAGAGAGACCTTGCATGGCGAGAAGGAAAGTTTTAGTTTAAATTTTTTCGGGGAGCCGCCTCGGCCCGTTAAAAGACCGCTGAATTTTCCCGGAACGAAAAAAAATAAAAGGATCAGCCGATGCCCACGGAAAAGTTGCTGGGAATCGCCGTGGCGCTGGCCATGGACGCCTTCGCCGTCGCCATCGCCGTCGGAGCCGGCTTGCGGATTATTTCCTTCCGCCAGTTTTTCCGCCTGTCCTGGCACTTCGGACTGTTTCAGGCCTTGATGCCGGTGCTGGGGTGGGCGGCCGGCCTGACCGTGCGCAAGCAGATCGAGGATTACGACCACTGGATCGCTTTCGCCCTGCTCGCACTGGTGGGATGCCACATGATCCGCGAGGCCCTCGCTGACCAACCGGAATCCGCGCCCCGCAAGCGAGATCCGACCCGCGGCCTTTCCCTGATCATGCTCTCCGTGGCCACCAGCATCGATGCCTTCGCCGTTGGATTGAGCCTCTCCCTTCTGCAGATCTCCATCGGCACCCCGGCCGCCGTCATCGGCTTGGTGGCCGGCCTATTCACTCTGGCCGGCATGATCCTCGGATCGCGGATCGGGCGCCTGGCGCGGTTCAGCCATTTCGGCGAAATCATCGGCGGAGTGGTGCTGCTCCTGATCGGTTTCAGCATCCTCTGGGAACACGGCGTCTTCAACGGGTAGAAAGAAGCGCACATCAGCGCAAAGGGGGCCTTGCGCCCCCTTTGCAGTTTTGGACCGATATTAGTGAAAATTTCCGGCGGGTTATTTTTTGGCCAGACGTATAGTCATGACGGGGATAGGTGATTTGCGCACCACCTTCTCCGCCGTACTGCCGAAAATGACATGGTCGAGACCGGTCCGTCCATGGGTGCCCAGAAGAATCATGTCGGCTTGCACATCCTCCGCCTTCTTGATGATTTGTTCAAAGGGAAGGCCGCGCAGAATGTGCGATTCGTAATTGCCGTACTCCTTGAGGTGAACCTGGCAGAAGCGGTCCATCATCCTTTTGGCGCCTTCCCGGAGTTCCTCCTCCAGTTTCTCGAAAGAAATGTGGGGCACGTAGAAACCGTTGAAACTCAACGGTTCGCTGACCACATGAAGCAGAACCAGTCTAGCCTGGTATTTCTGGGCAATGCTGAAGGCATACTCAAAGGCGTAGTCGGAATTTTCGGAGAAGTCGGTGGCAAAAACGATGGTTTTGAATTCCTTCATTTTTTATCTCCTAAGGATGGTGGACCCACAACAAATCATCAAGAAGGACGGCACGGCAACAGCTTCTAACGGGCATTAAAAATGCCATAAACAAGAGAACCGCAACAAGCCGGGAGCAAGCGCCGGACCGCGCCAAGGGGGCAAAACCTGACTTTTGCGAAATCGTCATAAAATCAGCGGGTCAGGCCGCCGAACCGCTCTCCAGCCGCTGAATGATCACCTTCAATTCGTTTATTTTCAGAGGTTTCATGATGTATTCGACAGCTCCCTTCCGCATCGCTTCAATATAGGAATCCAGCCCACCGAAGGCGGTCATGACGATCACCCGGATATCGGGATGCTTTTCCTTGAGGCAACTGATGAAAGACAATCCGTCCATTCCCGGCATGCGGATGTCGCTGATGATAAGTTGTGCTGAATTTTCCTTGAGAAAATTCAGACCCTCTTCACCGTTGTGAACACACTCCACCCGATAACCTTCCCGCCCCAGGAGGGTTTTGAGTCCGAAGCAGGTGTTCTTTTCGTCATCCACCACCAGAATGGTTTCGATCTTGGTCACCACGACTCCCCTGTTTGTCCGGTTTTTTGCAATTCTAGCACCCTCCCAATAGCTGTCAAGATTCCCCACTTTTTATCTAATATATTGTTTTTATTCTTTATTCGGAATGATTTGGAAGTTTTTTCCAATTCCTGCAAAGTTGGGAAAAACGCTATTCTTCCCGCGGGGAATCGCTACTCCAGAGGGAGCCGCCACAACGGCCATGAGGAATGGGACTTTTCATCCAAGGTAGTGAGCGGTGACGCCAGCCCGGCGAAATTTGTCATCGCCAGGGAGAAACCTGCCGAGGGTGACATCCCGACAGGGGAAGAGATTTCATCCTCAGGGAATCGTCTTCAGCAGGCGGCGCGCCTCTTCGCCGAGTTCCGAATCCCCGGCCAGGGAAAGAACCTTCGTCAACGACACCCGCGCCTCCTCGTAGTGCCGCTCTTCCAGGTAAACCAGGCCGAGGCCGTAATGGGCCGGGGCGTAGTTGGGCGCCGCTTCCAAGGCCCGCCGGTAGCTGTCCCTGGCCGCGGGAAAATCCTTCCGAAGCCGGAAAACCTCCCCGGAAAGATGGTGGGCGGGGGCGAAGGAACGCCGCTGTTCCAAAGCCTGACGGTAATATTTCAGCGCCTGTTCGCCATCGCCTTTGTGGAACCAGGCGACGCCGATACCGGTCAAGGCCAGTTCCGGGCTGTTGAAGAGCAGGTCTCCGGTGGCTTTCTCGAAGGAAGCGATGGCTTTGTCCCATGCCCGCATATCGAGATAGAGGGCGCCCAGGTTGTTGTGCATGTCAGGATCCCCCGGCTTCAGTTCCAGGGCCCGCAGATAATGCTTTTCCGCCTCGGGATAGGACTTTTTGAGCTGATAGGCCTGCCCCAGGGCATTCTGGATATCGGCCCGCCGGGGATTATAGCTTTCGGCGGTCAGAAACTCCTTCAGAGCCATGGTCGGATTTCCCTCCTTGAGGAAAGAAACTCCGAGGATATAATGACTCTCGGCCTGTTTTTGCTTATCGACAGGCAGCGGCGCGCAACCCGCAAAGTTCCCCACCATCACCAGGAGAACGCTTCCCCACAGAAAAACTCGATTCAGGTTTTTCATGACGGTTCCTCCACACCAGGTTTCACCAGTTCAAAGCAAGTTTCTGAAAAACAAGTTTTTACTTTCTTGTGGCATGAGGCGCCGTGGTAATTTGTCGGGTTACCGATTTAATCTCTCCTCGCCGTTTTCCCAAACCGCTAAAAAGAGGCCAACAGTCGTCCCATCCTGCGGGACAACTCGATACGCTTCTCAAAATCCCGCATCGCGCCCTTTTCCTCTCCTCCCGTCGGAGGTAAATTGGGCGGGGTGACCTCTTCCCCGAGAGAAGGGGAAGGGGAAGCGACTGCCGCAGACGGTTGAGCAGCGACCCGGGGAATCCCTCCTTCCCCCTTGCTGAGGGGCGAGGAATCCCATATCCGTTTCCGGTCCTCAAGGGAGAGGTTTTTGAAATCGAGATCGTTGAGCATGAAGCCCATCGACTCGACGAACAGTATTCCTTCCTGAACCACATCATCCAGCCGGGAGACGGGGAAAACCTCCTTGTACCGGTAAAAGGCGAGCTTTCTCACTTCGCACAGGACCAGCACCGCCACCGCTTCGTAACCTCCGGAAACGCCATAGGCGCAAAGGTGTGCCGCGGAACGCTGACCGGGAATTCCCGGCAAGGCCACCTGAACCTCGTTCATGGAGGAAAGCAGACAGGTGATCCGGTCCGCGGAAACGTCGAGTTTGTCTATCTCTTTATCTAGAAAAAACATGGTCCTCCGTCAATCCAAGCCCTTGAACTCGGTCAGCAACCGATATTTGCGGAAACGCCCTTCGATCTCTCCATAATCGAGACGTTTCATGCGCTCCAGGCTGAAATCCTCGACGGCAAAGGAAGCCATGATGCTGCCGAAGATAATCGCCTGGCGGATTCCGGCCTCGGTCTGATTGTGGGTCGAGGCCAGATAACCCATGAAGCCCCCGGCGAAGGTATCCCCGGCGCCGGTGGGGTCGTAGACCTCCTCCAGGGGATAGGCGGGGGCGGCAAATACCGAATGTTCCTGGAACATCAACACTCCGTATTCACCCCGCTTCACCACCAGCGTCCTGGGCCCCAGGGCGAGCACCTTCCGGGCCGCCTTGATAAGATTCGCCTCCTCTCCCAGCTGTCGAGTCTCCCCCTCGTTAATAATCAGGATATCGACTTTGGGGAGCAGCTTGAGCAGGGCCGGGCGCTCCTTCTCGATCCAGAAGTTCATGGTATCACAGGCCACGAGCCGCGGGGATTCGACATTTTTCAGCACTTCCATCTGCAACCCGGGGTGGATGTTGGCCAGAAACAGATAGTCGGCCTTTTTCCAGGCCGGGGGGATGGCCGGCCGGAAGCTCTCGAAGACGTTGAGATGGGTCTCCAGGGTATGAGCCTCGTTAAGATCGTAGCCGTAGCGCCCCTTCCAGCGAAAGGTTTTGCCCGGCACCTGCATCAGGCCGCCGAGATCGACCTTGCGGGAGCGGAAAAAATCGAAGTGGACCTGCGGGAAGTCCTCCCCCACCACCGCCACCAACTGGACTTCGCTGAAAAAGCTGGCCGAGGCGCTGAAATAGGTTCCCGAGCCCCCCAGCACCTCCTCGACCTTGCCGAAGGGGGTTTCCACCGAATCAAAGGCCACCGAACCGACTACCAGAATGCTCATTTCGACTCCCTCCCCGTGCCTGCGGGCGCACCTGAAAACATCATAAAAAGTATTTGCCGACAATAACCGCCAACCGCTCGAGGGTGGCGGCGGAAACCCTCTCTCTGGCAGAAATGAAGGTATCGGAGAGGGCCTTCCCGCAAGCACAGGAAGGCGCTCCGCCCAACTTGCCGACCGCGATCGCGATGATTTGCCGCGCCACATGCACATTCCGGCGAAAAGTCGCCAGAATCTCCACCGCGGTCACCTTGTCGACCGCGCTGTGCCAGCAGTCGAAATCGGTGACCAGGGCCAAAGTGGCGTAACAGAGTTCGGCTTCCCTCGCCAGACAGGCCTCGGGAAGATTGGTCATGCCGATGACATCGACCCCCCAGCTTTGGTAGATGCAGGATTCGGCGCGGGTGGAAAAGGCCGGCCCTTCGATGCACAGATAGGTGCCGCCGCGATGAACCACAGCTTCAGCCTCACGGGCGGATTCATAAAGGATGGCGGACAGTTCGGCACAGACTGGGTCGGCCAGCGATACATGGGCGACCAGTCCGTCACCGAAAAAGGTATTGACCCGTTTCTGGGTGCGATCGAAGAATTGGTCGGGAATCATCAGGTCGCCGGGCACCAGATTTTCCCTCATGCTGCCGACGGCGGAAACGGAGATCACCCGCTCCACCCCAAGTTTCTTCAGAGCGTAGATGTTGGCGCGGTAGGGGATCTCGGAAGGCAGCAGACGGTGACCGCGGCCGTGGCGGGGGAGAAACATCAGCCGGACCCTCTCCAGCGTGCCGCTGACGATGCGGTCGGAAGGCGGCCCGAAAGGGGTTGTCACCTCCAGTTCCTCCACATCCTGCAGGCCGCCGAGCTCATAAAGCCCGCTGCCGCCGATAACCCCGACTATCCTCTCCGCCATTCCAGCGTCCCTCCCCGGTCACGAAAAATCAACCGGCGGCCGTTTTTTCCCCGGTGCGATCTTCCATGTTTTCATCCCGGGCACCTTTCAGCTGACCGCAGGCCGCCGAGATATCTTCCCCCTTGGAGGCCCGCCGCACCGCCACCAGGCCGCGGTCGAGCAGACACTTCTGAAAGGCCTCGATGCGCTCCTCCGGTGGCCGCCGGAAGGAACTGGCCGGGTGTTCGTTGAAAGGGATCAGATTGACCTTGGCTTTGACCCCGTGCAACAGCCGGACCAGCCGCCGCGCATCGGCGGGGGCATCATTCACCCCGTGAATGAGGATGTATTCGAAGGTGATGCGCTGGCGTTGTTTCAAGGGAAATTCCCGGCAGGCTGCCATCAGTTCGGCCAAAGGATAACGCCGGTTGACCGGCATCAGGGTGTCGCGCACCGCGTCGCCGGCGGCGTTGAGGGAGACCGCCAGACCCACGGAACAGCATCCCCCGAAACGCTTCATCTCCGGCACCAGGCCACAGGTGGAAATCGTCAGCTTGCGGGAGCTGAAAGCGAATCCCTCCTCCATCTGGAGAATTTGCAACGCCTTGACCACATTGTCGAAGTTGGCCAGCGGTTCGCCCATGCCCATGAAGACGATATTGCCCACCGGCTCTGCCGCCATCACCGCGCAGACCTGGTTGACGATCTCCGCCGCCTCGAGGTTCCGCCGCAGGCCGAGGGTGGCAGTGAGGCAAAAGGCGCAGCCCATGGCGCAGCCGACCTGGGTGGAAACACAGAGGGTGGCGCGCTCCTTGTCCATGGGAATGCGCACCGCCTCGATGCTTTCACCATCGGCCAGACGGAAAAGATACTTGCGGGTGCCGTCGCGGCTTTCTTCCACCACTTCCGGCGTCAAAACGGAGATATAGGCGATCGCCGCCAGTTGTCGGCGAAAATCCTTGGACAGCGTAGTCATGGCTTCGAAGGAAGTGACCCCGTGGCGGTAGATCCACTGCATCAGCTGGCGGGCGCGGAAACGCTCCTTCCCCAAGCCGTCGAGCAGGCCGGTCAACTCATCCAGGGTCAGATTCTTGATATCGATTTTTTGCCGGACATCCATTCGGTCGACTTGCGTTGGTGTGAAAATCCTTTGATTTTATTGAAAAAAGCCCTTCAGGTGATTATATCCGAAGGGCCTCTCGCAGACAACGGCAAAGCGCCTGCGGGAAAAATCCCCCCCAGGCGACATAATTTCCGGAAATACGGTCGGAGTTTACAGCAGTTCCATGCCGGCGAAGAAATAAGAAATTTCAAAAGCGGCGGTCTCGGGAGCGTCGGAGCCGTGAGTGGCGTTCTCGCCGATGGAGGTTCCGAATTCCTTGCGCAGCGTCCCTGCAGCGGCCTGGGCCGGATTGGTGGCGCCCATTACCTCCCGCCAGCGGCGGATGGCGTTTTCCGCTTCCAGGGCCATAACGATACAGGGTCCCCGGCTCATAAAGTCGGTCAACTCGCCGAAGAAGGGGCGCTGCCGATGGACGGCGTAGAACCCTTCCGCCTCCACCTTGCTCAGAAACAGTTTCTTCATGCCGACGATGCGGAAGCCTTCCTGATAGATGCGGGAAATGATCCTGCCCGCGTTGCCTGCGGCAAAGGCATCCGGTTTGACAATGGCCAATGTTCTTTCCATAAAAATCGCCTCCCGTTGATATGAAAAATCAAAAGTTACTATCATCCCCCCGGCTATAAGTCAAGAAAGTCGGCGCGCCCTTGCAAAGCCAGGCGTCCACTCAGATCGTCGATAAACTGCCGCGCCGCCCGTCCGGAACGTCCCCCCTGACGCAGGCCCCAACGCTCCGCTTCGGCTTCCAGCTCTTCCCGGCCGATGCGCAATCCCCGGCGCTCCGCCAGATGGCGGATAATCTCCAGATAGACATCCCGTTGCATGGGATAGAAACCGAGGCGCAGCCCGAAGCGGTCGGAAAGGGAAATCTTTTCCGAAACTGCCTCCTGGGGATGGATTTCGGCGGCGCCGCCATTGTCGGTGAAATGTTCGGGCAACAGGTGGCGGCGATTGCTGGTGGCGTAGATCAGCACATTTTTGGGGCGCACCTCCAGGCCGCCGTCGAGAATCGCCTTCAGCTCCCGGTAGGATATTTCCGACTCATCGAAGGAGAGATCGTCGCAGAAGAGGATAAAACGGTAGGGGAGCTCCCGCAGCAGGGCGGTGATGGCATGGAGTTGCCAGAGGTCCTCCTTGCGTACCTCGATGAGCCGCAGCCCTTCCGCGGCGCAAGGTTGCAGCAGGCCGCGGATGGCCGAGGACTTGCCGTTGCCCCGTTCCCCCCAGAGCAGCACGTTGTTGGCGGGAAAGCCCTTCACGAACTGGCGGGTATTACGATTGAGGGCCTCCAGGGTACCATCGATGCCGAGCAGGTCCCGGTGGTCGATGAGATCGGGATGACTGATGGCGCGAAAGACGCCGCTGCGTCCCTCTCGCTCCCAGCGGAAAGCGATGTAACGGGAGAAAAGTTCCTCGGGCGGCGTTTCCGGGGGATCGAAGCGGGAAAGGAGCCGCTCCCCCTTGGCCAGCAGCCCCTCCAGCCGCGCCAGCAGATGCTCCGCCATGGGCGGATTTTGAGAATCAGGGATTTTCATGGAGATTTGCAACCGGTCCGTTGGTTTCGACGGCACATTAACTGAGGTTTTTACCCTCCGGTGAATAACTGCTGAAGTTTTTTCATCCGTCAGTGACGGAAATGCCGCATCCCCGTAAACACCATGGCGATATTGTTTTCGTTGGCGGCCTGGATCACCTCTTCGTCGCGAATCGAGCCGCCCGGCTGGATGATGGCGGTGATGCCGACCCGTGCCGCGGCGTCGATGCCGTCCCGGAAGGGGAAGAAGGCATCGGAAGCCATCACCGCCCCCGTGACCTCGAGGCCGGCCTGTTCGGCCTTGATGGCGGCGATGCGCGCCGAGTTGACCCGGCTCATCTGGCCGGCGCCGACGCCGATGGTCATGCGGCCTTTGCCGTAGACGATGGCATTGCTCTTGACGAACTTGGCGACCCGCCAGGTGAAGAGAAGATCCGCCATTTCCTCGGCGTCGGGACGGCGGGCGGTGACGACGCGGGTCTCCGCCAGCAGTTCCAGGTCGGCATCCTGCACCAGCAGCCCGCCGTTGACCCGCTTGAATTCGAAACGTCCGCCGGGAGTTGGCCCCCACTGGCCGCATTCCAGCAAGCGCACATTCTTCTTTTTGGCGACGATGGCCGCCGCTTCCGGAGCGACCTTGGGGGCGATGATCACCTCGACGAACTGTTTGTCCACTATCGCTTGGGCGGCGGCGGCGCCCAACTCGCCGTTGAAGGCGATGATGCCGCCGAAGGCCGACTCGGGATCGGTGGAAAAAGCCCGCTGGTAAGCCTCGAGCAGATTGCCGCCGTAAGCGACGCCGCAAGGGTTGGCGTGCTTGACGATAACGCAGGCCGGCCCCTCGGTGAACTGCTTGACGCATTCGAGGGCGGCGTCGGTGTCGGCGATGTTGTTGTAGGAGAGTTCCTTGCCCTGGAGCTGGCGGGCGGTGGCGATGGACGCCTCCGCGGCCCTGCTTTCGACATAGAAAGCGGCACTCTGGTGGGGGTTTTCGCCGTAACGCAGACTCTGCGCCTTGCGCACCTGGAAGGTGAAGGTCTGCGGATACTTGTCCACCTCATCCCGCAGACGGCAGCCGAAGTAATTGGAGATCGCCGCGTCGTAAGCCGCCGTATGCTGGAATACCTTGACCGCCAGACGGAACAGGGTGACCGGCGCCAGCACCCCCTGCCCCTCCTTCAGTTCCGCAAGGACGACCGGATAATCGGCGGGGTCGACCACCACCGCCACATCGCGGTGATTCTTGGCGGCGCTGCGCAGCATGGTGGGTCCGCCGATGTCGATGTTTTCGATGGCCTCTTCCAGAGTACAGTCCGCCTTGGCCACCGTCGCTTCGAAAGGATAAAGGTTGACCACCACCATGTCGATGGACAGGATGCCGTTCTCCGCCATCTGGCGCTGATGTTCGGAATTGTCGCGGATGGCGAGAATGCCGCCGTGAACCTTGGGGTGGAGGGTCTTCACCCTGCCGCCGAGGATCTCCGGGGAGCCGGTGAAATCGGACACATCGACGACCGGCACGTCTTCCTTACGGAACAGGGCGGCGGTGCCGCCGGTGGACAGGATCTCCACCCCCATTGCCGCCAGTTCCTTGGCGAAAGCAACCACTCCGGTTTTTTCGGAAACGCTGATCAACGCTCTTTTTACAGCCTTCATGAACACCTCCGTCCTTTCTTGAAACCCTGGCCCGCAGGGTCCGCTCACGATGACTCCCCATCAACGCCGGCGTCAACGGCGTTCGATCCCTGGAGATACAAAATCGAGGGCCTGCAGAAATGCCCTTTCGAAAACGGGGGAACCCGAAAGGGGGTAGAGGTTCAGGGAAGCGGCAAGCCGCGCCACCTCCTCTTTTCCTCCCTTGCGGGTCAAAAAACGGCCGACACCGTTGAGGACGCCATGGGGAACGAAGACAATCCTATCTACCACCCTTCCCGGCAACATCGCAACTTTTTTCAGGGTTTCCCTGGCGATTGCGAGGCCGAAGGCGCCGCTGACCAGAACCCGGTGGAGTTCCCCTGCAGACAGGCCGGCCCGCTCGAGCAAGGCCTCGATCCCGGCGCGCACCGCCCCCTTGGCCAACTGGAACTGGCGGATATCGGCCTGGGTCAGCAGGACTTCCCCATCGGCGTCCCGGTAAAGGAGCAGGCACCGCTCTTTATCCCGCTCGATGCTGTAACGGGAAAGGTTGTCGGGGATCTGCGCCGCAGAGCGGAGCACACCCTGGGGATCGATCAGCCCACCGGCCAATCCCGCAGCGATGGCTTCAATCAGACCGCTGCCGCAGAGCCCCCGAGCCGGGCCGCCGCCGATGACCCGCGGACGGAGACGATCCCCAACCAGGGAAACCCCTTCTATAGCCCCCGTCACCGCGGCCATGCCGGAGGAGATATGCCCTCCCTCGAAAGCGGGACCGGCCGCCGCCGAGGTGACCCACCAGCGGTCGCCGGTGTCCAGGGCTATTTCGGCGTTGGTGCCGATATCGACATAGAGGGCGGGGGCAGGACCCTTCTCCGCACCGTAAAGGAAAGCCACCAGGTCCCCACCGACAAAGCCGCCCACCAGCGGAAAAAGATAGAAAGGGACGGAAAGATCGAGGCCCAGGCCGCGGGAATCGAGTTCCTCCCCGGCCCGCCACGAAAGACGATGGGGCGGAAACAGAAGGGACTTCACCTCGCGAGCGGCGAGCAGCGCAGCGACCACCGGATTGCCCGCCGCCGCGGCGGCGACGATGGTCTCCGGCGCCATTCCCGTCCTCTCCAGCAGCCTCGCGGTCAGTTCGTTGACCCCCGCGGCCAACAGCCGCCGCAGTTCCTCCCCGCGGCCCGCCACGGCGGCCTGAAGCCGCGTCATGACGTCCTTGCCCTCCCGGACCTGGGGGTTGGGAAGAAATGCCTGGGCCGCCACCTCCCCTTGCGGAGTCAGCAGCGCCCCGGCCAGGGTCGTGGTGCCCAGATCAAGGGCCAGAAACCGTTTTGTCATCTTTTGCCCAATCTATGTTGGCAAGAAACTGTTCAGTTGTTTTACGACGCCATGCCGGCGTAGCACGGTGACGGCACCGTTGGGTATGCCCGGAACACATGCACGAAAACCGCCTCTGTCCTATCCCGCACATCCTCCTCTGAATAGGTTTCCGGCAACCCGGTTTGCTCGCTCCAGAGATAATCCTGCATCGTCAGCCGGACCGCGTCCCGGGTGGATTCCTTGTCGCGCCATTGGTTGATCCGCAGTTTTTCCGCCTTGAAGGTTTCCAGCAGGTCAACGGCCACGGCCTTGATGCGTTTGATGTCACCGGACGTCAGGTTTGGCTCCCTCAGCAAGTCGAATACGGCGAGACTCTCCTCATCGTTCATCTCACCCATGATCCGCAGAAGCGCTTCAAAGGTCTTCTCGATGGTCACCCGATCCTTCTCGCGGTTGTACTCGGCGACGATCTCCTCGTAATGCCTTTGGAAATCGGTCCGCAAGGGATTCTGCTGGAGCAGACGCTGCAGGCGTTGCTCGATGGCGTTTTTCAGATTCTGCACGGTGGTGCGCTTGGCCGGGCTGCGCTCGAACTCCCGGCGCAGTCGGTCGAAATCGATTTTGCTGATATCATACGGTGGCGACTCTTCG
>JAAYDE010000049.1 GCA_012729375.1 Deltaproteobacteria bacterium
CCCCAAAAGAATCCCCAGTGCGCCGGGATAGTGAAGACGGGGTTTGCGAGCCATGGGTTTATAATATCGTCGAATTGTAAACTTTCAATTGCTAAAGCCTGACCCCAAAAGAATCTTGACCCCAAAAGAATCTTTCAATTGCTAAAGCCTGACCCCAAAAGAATCTGACCCCAAAAGAATCCCTTTCGCTGTATAAACACAAAAACTCCCGCGCAAAGGCAGGAGTTTTTGTGTTTATACGCGCCTGAAGATCAACCACCCTCCGGCAGACGATACTGGCTCTGCAGGAATCGCATCCAAAAACCCAAATCAAAAATCGAAATCCCCTTTCATTCCTGTTCCGCTGCGACGGTCGAGGCCCTTTTGGCGGCCGCGGCCATGCCGAAGGCGTGTTCACCAGGGGTAAAGACGCTCCCCAGGTGAACGGTATGAAAATCGGGATAGGCGCTGGCGCCGTGTTCGGAAAAGTCGAGGCCGGCCATCTCCTCTTCCTTGCTGACCCGCATCCCCATGACCAGGTCTATGGCTTTGAAGACCGCCAGGCCCATGCCAAACGCCCAGGCGAAACAGACCCCGATCCCAAGCAACTGTACTCCGACCGTGGTCAGCGAGAAGCCGGCGCTGTTGAAAATTCCCGCCGCCAGGGTTCCCCATGCCCCGCACACGCCATGGACGGAAACCGCGCCAACCGGGTCGTCAACCCGGATTCTGTCAAAAAAGAGGACCGAAAAAACCACCAGCACTCCCGCGATAAGCCCGATGAGAACGGCGGAAACTGCGGAGACGTTGGCGCAGCCGGCGGTGATCCCCACCAGACCGGCCAAGGCGCCGTTCATGGTCATGCCGACATCGCTCTTTTTGTATTTCAGCCAGGTCAGGATCATGGCGCTCATCGCTCCGGCCGCGGCCGCCAATGTAGTGGTGACCGCGATCAGGGCGATGGAGGCGTCACCGGTGGTGGTGGAACCGGGGTTGAAACCGTACCAGCCGAACCACAGCAGAAAAACCCCGAGGGCGGCCAGCGGCATACTGTGGCCGGGAATCGGCTTGACCCCGGAAGGGGTGAACTTGCCGAGACGGGGACCGACCACAATCGCCCCGGCCAGGGCCAGCCAGCCGCCGACGGAATGCACCACGGTGGAGCCGGCAAAATCGATGAAGCCAAGCTTTTCGAGCCAGCCGCCGCCGTTGTAGAGGCTGCCCCAGGCCCAGGAACCGAAGATCGGATAGACAAAGGCCGAAACCAGGGCCGAATAGATTAAATAGGCGCTGAATTTGGTGCGCTCGGCCACGGCGCCGGAGATGATGGTGGCGGCGGTGGCGCAGAAAACGACCTGGAACATCCAGAAGGCATACCCCCAGTTTCCCTTTTCCGCGCCAAGACTGAGGAAGAAGCCTTCGGTCCCGAAGAAACCGTTGCCGGCGCCGAACATGAGGCCGAAACCGACAGCCCAGAAAGCCAGGGCGCCGACGGAAAAATCCATCAGGTTTTTCATCAGGATGTTACAGGCATTCTTGGCCCTGGTGAAGCCCGCTTCAACCATGGCAAAACCGGCCTGCATCAGAAACACCAGAAACGCCGCCACCAGGGTCCAGACCACGTTGAGGTTCCCCTGCACCTGGTCGGCGCTCAGGGGCGGCGCCGCCTCCTCGGCACAGGTCATGAACGGCATCAACACCAGCAAAGCAATCCCCATGTAGTACCATTTGCTTTTCATCGCGTCGCACTCCTCATTTTTAATGAATTCGTTTGCCCGACCGCCACGCCTTCCTTTTCAGAGGGCATCCGGCCCTCGCTCCCCGGTTCGGATGCGCACCGTTTCGACGGCATCCCATATAAAAATCTTGCCGTCGCCAATCTGGCCTGTGCGCCCGCTTTCGCAAACACCCCGGATGACCTCTTCCACCTGTTCCGACGGGACCACCAGTTCCACCTTGACTTTGGGGAGAAAATCGACCTGGTATTCGGAACCGCGATAAAGCTCCGTATGCCCCTTTTGTCTTCCAAACCCCCGCACCTCGGAGATGGTCATTCCCGAAATCCCCAGTTCGGCCAGAGCCGCTTTCACCTCTTCCAGCTTGAACGGCTTGATGATGCATTCGATCTTTTTCATACGCCCTTCCTCCTTTCGCCCTGAAACCCGTGGCACCTTGCTGAAAACCCTCCCGCGAGGAAATCCGATGCCCTTTTGAAGAGAAGCATGGCATGATGTGTGCCATTCAAAAAACTATGAAAAATCAATCATTTAGGCGCTTGAATGAAATCGGACCCTGCCTTGTTTCTCGCCACTCTCAAACCGGGTGCCTGTTTTTTAATCGTTTTTTCCGAATCAGGTCATTGCTTTTGACGATGGAAAGGCTGGGACGGTTTCCCCCCAGACAGAGGGAAAAGGGATTGGGGGCAAAGAAGGGACATTCTTGAAAATTTTACATTCTCGCCTGTTTTTCCAAAGTGACTCCGATGGAGCCTGTTATAAAGACCATCCCTTCGGCAGTAACCGGCTCATCCGGGGTGGGGTGATGGCAAGGGATCAAAAGAAAA
>JAAYDE010000050.1 GCA_012729375.1 Deltaproteobacteria bacterium
ACTGGCGCGCCGCGAGGAATTCGAATCCCCGACCTTCTGATCCGTAGTCAGACGCTCTATCCAGCTGAGCTAGCGGCGCAATAAATAATACTAAGAAAGAACCCGATATTTATCACTCAATTCAGCAGGGTTGTCAATGTTTTTTGAAAAAACGGCCCCTGCTTCCGTCACCCGGAAAATATGGCGGAGAGGGAGGGATTCGAACCCTCGGTACAGTGTTACCCGTACACTCGCTTAGCAGGCGAGCGCCTTCGGCCTCTCGGCCACCTCTCCGTTGCAGATGGGTGAAAAGAACTTCGGCTATGGTCGTCGTCGGTGTTTGTCAATTTATCGACAAGGCCGAAAAAAGTGTCGAATCGTTGACAGCCCCCTGCGGGATCCGGTGTTTCGGTCCCCTTGGAAGTCATCAATTTACCTGCAAGCTTCTTTTCTGTCAAGAATTGAAAGGAGGGAGAATTGAAAGAAGCGCATGGTCGCCATTAACCTGAATGGGCCAAGGACGTGATAGAATACTCAATGCTGGAAAAACCTGACAGACTGAAGCGATTGGCCGGGGCACCGGCATGAAAGGAAATTTACCATGGACATCAAGATACGTACCGCGGAACCTTTGGAGGTGGCTACCCCCTGTCTGGTGGTCGGGATTTTTGAAAAGGAGATGGCTTCCCGGAAACTGGAGGCCTTGTCGCGTCTCCTCGGCGAGGAGGCGGGTTCCCTGATCGACGCGGGTGAGTTCAGCGGCAAGGCCCGGGAAACCCTGCTTCTTTATCTGGGGGGAAAAGCTTCGTGCCGGCGGGCGCTGCTGGTCGGGCTCGGCAAGCGGGAGGAGGCTTCCCCGGAAAAGCTCCGTCAGGGGATGGGGACCGCCGTTGCTCTGCTCAAGGAGAAACGGATCGATTCGCCGGCGGTGGATTTCGCCTCTTTTTGTCATGACGCGGCAACGGTTCGGGAGACGGCGGCCGCTCTGACGGAAGGGCTGATCCTGGCCGATTACCGGTTTTTCCGCTATCTCACGGAAAAAGCGGAGGAGTTCCCCGTTCCGCTGCGGGAGGCGGTTTTCTGCGTGGCCGGCGGGATCAGCGGCAAGGAGGTGGAGGCGGGGGTGGATCTGGCCCGCAAGGTCTGCGCCGGGGTGGTTCTGGCCCGTGATCTGGTCAATGAGCCGGGCAATGTCAAATCCCCAGCCTATCTGGCCGATAGGGCAAGGCAGGTCGCGGAAGAAGCCGGTCTGCGGTGCATCGTTTTGGAAAAAGCGGAGCTGCTCCGGGAAGGAATGGGGGCGTTGCTTGGCGTCGCCCAGGGGAGCAGCCGGGAACCCTGCCTGATCGTCGTCGAATACGCGGGCGCCGGGCGCCGGGAGGCGCCGGTGGTACTGATCGGCAAGGGAGTGGTGTTCGATTCGGGCGGCATATCCCTCAAGCCGGCCGAGAATATGGACACCATGAAGATGGATATGGCCGGCGCCGCCGCCGTTCTGGGGACGTTGCTCGCCGCCGCCGCGCTGAGGATTCCGCAGCGTCTTGTCGGCATCATTCCGGCGGTGGAAAACCTCCCCTCCGGCACCGCCATCCGTCCCGGCGACATCCTCACCTCGCTGTCGGGAAAGACCATCGAGGTACTCAACACCGACGCCGAGGGACGGCTCATCCTCGCCGATGCCCTGGCCTACGCGAAGCGGTTCCAGCCCGCCTGCGTCATCGATCTGGCCACCCTGACCGGCGCCTGCGTCGTCTCCCTCGGCCATCAGGCCGCCGCGATTCTCGGCAGCGACCAGGAACTGATCGGCAAGCTGATCGCCTGCGGCGAGAAGAGCGGAGACCGCCTCTGGCAGCTGCCCCTCTGGGACGACTATTGCGAACTGGTCAAAAGCGATGTCGCCGATGTCAAAAACAGCGCCGGCAGGGCCGCGGGCACCATCACCGGCGCCGCTTTTCTCAAGAAGTTCGCTCCCGAAACGCCGTGGGCGCATATCGACATCGCCGGCACCGCCTGGGAGGAAAAGGGGCGCCCCTGCTGTCCCAAGGGGGGGACCGGTTTTGGCGTGCGCCTGCTGATTGACTTTTTGCGCTCCCTCGGCGGATGAGCGGCAAGGCGGATTTTCCAAAAAACTTTCTTGCCTTAACCCTCCTTTTTGTGCATTGTGGAGGGCTGGACCGGGGTTCCCCATCCGCCGCGGCGGATTTTTACTTCAGCCGCCAGCAATGCCGGCAACCGGGAATGGGCGGCGGCACGCTGTCCGCCGCCGCCCCGACAAGAAATGAAGTCAGGAGAAGAGCATGGCCACAGTGATCATCGTCGGCTCCCAATGGGGGGATGAAGGCAAGGGCAAGATCGTCGATATCTACACCGAATATGCGGACGAAGTGGTTCGCTTTCAGGGAGGAAACAACGCCGGTCACACCCTGGTGGTGGGGAACGAAACCACGGTGATGCACATCATCCCTTCCGGTATTCTCCATGCCGGGAAGCGCTGTCTGATCGGCAACGGCGTGGTCCTCGATCCCCAGGTCTTCTTCCAGGAAGCCGAAATGCTCAAAGCCAAAGGGTATTTTCAGGACGACGCGCAGCTGGTGATCGACCCTGCCGTCAACATCATCATGCCCTACCATCGCGCCATCGATATCGCCAGGGAGAAAAAGGCCGGCTGCCGCAAGATCGGCACCACCGGGCGCGGCATCGGCCCGGTATACGAGGACAAGGTCGGCCGCCGCGGCATCCGCCTCGGCGACCTGGTTCACGGGCAGGTTTTCGCCGCGAAACTGCGCGAGGTTCTTCCGGAAAAGAATTTCCTGCTGGAAAAATTCCTCGGCGAGGCTCCTCTCGAGGAAGCGTCCATCTATGACGAATACATGGCTTACGGGGAAAGCCTGCGGAAATATCTCGGCAACACCTCGCGGATCCTCAATGACGGCATCGCCTCCGGCCACAACGTCCTTTTCGAAGGAGCGCAGGGAACCCTTCTCGACATCGACCACGGCACCTATCCCTTTGTCACCTCTTCCTCGACCGTGGCCGGCGGCGCCTGCACCGGGACCGGCGTGGGGCCCTGCCGCATCGATGCGGTGGTCGGCATTGCCAAGGCTTATGTGACGCGGGTCGGAGAAGGACCTTTACCCACCGAACTGCAGGATGAGACGGGCGAACTGCTGCGCCGCGAAGGGCACGAATACGGCGCCACCACGGGGCGCCCCCGGCGCACGGGCTGGCTCGACATGGTCGCCCTTAAAAAAGGCGTGGAGATCAACGGTCTCACCGGCATCGCGCTGACCAAGCTCGACGTTCTCAATCAAATGGCTTCCATCCGCATCTGCACCGCCTACCGTTGCGATGGACAGCTGGTGGACGAGTTTCCCCCGGATGTCGATATGCTGACCCGATGTGAGCCCGTTTGGGAGGAGGTGCCGGGATGGCGTTGCGATATTTCCGGAACCACCTGCATGGAGGATCTTCCCCGACAGGCCCGTTTCTTTATCGATACCGTGGAAAAAATGAGCGGCTGTCCGGTGGTGCTGGTTTCCGTGGGGCCGCGCCGCGATCAGACGATCCAGATCGTCAATCCCTTCGGTCTGCGGGATTGAGGATTTTGGCAGTGGTTTCGGGACGGAGCGGCGGCGGGGTAAAAAAAGTGCTGTGCTATGGATAAAAATATTGACTTGAGCCCGTTTTTCCTTTATAAGTCTGGGTCTGTGCGCAGGAGCCGCTAGCTCAGTTGGTAGAGCATCTGACTTTTAATCAGATGGTCGTTGGTTCGACTCCAACGCGGCTCACCACCCAAGTCCCTATCGTCTAGCCCGGCCTAGGACACCGGCCTTTCACGCCGGCGACGGGGGTTCAAATCCCCCTGGGGACGCCACTTATCAGAGCCCCGCTGCCATCCGACAGCGGGGCTTTCCAGTTTGTCCCCGAGCACCGGGAACGGTGTCTCCGGAACTTTTCTTCGCGGCCATTCCATGACCGACCGAGCCCCTCCGAAAACAGTGGAGATCTTCAGCGACGGCGCCTGTTCCGGCAATCCCGGCCCGGGAGGTTACGGCACCATCCTGCGCTACGGGGAAAATCAGCGGGAACTCTCCGGGTATGAGCCGGAGACCACCAACAACCGCATGGAGCTGATGGGCGCCATCGCCGGTCTGGAAGCCTTGAAAAGACCCTGCCGGGTGCGCCTGGTTACCGATTCCCAGTACCTCTTTCGCGGCATGACCCAATGGATTGAGGGCTGGCGGGCCAAGGGGTGGAAGAATTCCCGCAAGGAAGAGGTCCTCAACCGTGATCTGTGGGAGCGGCTCTACGAATTGTCCCTGAAGCATCGGGTGGAGTGGGTCTGGGTCCGGGGCCACGCCGGTCATCGGGAGAACGAGCGTTGCGATGAACTGGCCCGCCAGGCTATCCGCAGCGGCCGGGGAAAATCTTCCTGACCCATTTCCCATCCGGCCTTTTAGCGCCTCCCTGGTCCGCGAATCCTTTCCCTGTCAAGAGGGTTCCAATTTTTCACCGCGCATTGATTTGCTGGGGATCAGTGTGTAATATGGGATTATTGCACGCCGTTCGTGGGGAACGACCTGAGGGAAGGGGTTCCGGCAGCGGCACGTTCCCCTGCCAGGGAAAAAAACATTTTTGCGAGGGTGGAATCATGGCCAGAAGATCAGAATGGGATACGCCCGATCAGGGAGCGGGAGAAAAGACCTTCTTTGCCAACCAGGGGGACGGGAAATTCGCCGCCGACAAAATCATTTTCAAACCGATCGGTTTCGTCAACAGCCCCTTTCAGGAGGCCCGTTACATCCCCTCCCAGCCGTTGATAGCCAACGACACCGAAGGCAGCATCGAAATACTTCCGGAGTTCGCCGCGGGCCTCGAGGGGCTCGAGGGGTTCTCCCATATCTATGTCATCTATCACAATCACCGGCCCGGACGTTTTTCCCTCAAGGTGAAACCCTTCATGGCGGAAAAGGCGTTCGGCATCTTCGCCACCCGCGCTCCGTGCCGTCCCAACCCCATCGGCCTCAGCATTGTCGAGTTGCTGAGGATAGAAGGGAACACCCTGCATGTCCGCGGTGTCGATATTCTGGACGGCTCGGCGGTCATCGACATCAAGGCCTACTGCGAGACCTTCGACAAGGTGATCGAGCCCCGCTGCGGCTGGCAGGACGAGGTGACCGCAAAAAACAGCGATGAATGATCGATTTCCCGGAGCGCCGGGAGTTTTCCAAACCGTTAAAATCTTTTGAAAGGAGAGTTTTCCCATGGGAAAAGGTGATCAGCGCAGCCGCCGCGGCAAAATCTGGCGGGGAACTTCCGGCAAGACCCGCCCGAAACAGGGGGGAAAAACCGGGGCCGCCGCGGAGAAGAAGTAATCTCCCTCCGTAGGCCATACAACCACAAGGGAAGCCTGGGTCCGCGACAGCTTCCCTTTTTTCTTTTTTTCATGTGCTAAAAAAAGCTGAATCCCCTGGACGGCACGGGATAAGGTTTTCTCAATCACAGCGAACCCGCCGTTCGCCCCGCCGGCAAAGGAAAAACCATGACGCCTCCCTCCAGAACCTATCTCATCGACGGCTCCTCCTATATCTACCGGGCTTTTTACGCCCTTCCCCACCTCTCTACCAGGCAAGGGATTCCTACCAACGCCGTGTACGGCTTTGTCGCCATGCTGCTCAAGGTCATTCGCGAGGAGAAGCCGGACCGCTTGGCCGTGGTGTTCGACGCCAAGGGGCCGTCCTTCCGCAAGGAGCTCTATCCGGAATACAAGGCCAACCGCAAGGAGATGCCGGCGGATCTGGTGCCGCAGATTCCCCTGATCAAGGAGGCGGTGAAGGTTTTCAATCTGGCCGCGATCGAGAAGCAGGGGTTCGAGGCTGACGATATCATCGCCACCCTGGCTCACCGCCTGGCCGCGTCCGGGGAAGAAATCACCGTGGTCAGCGGCGATAAGGATCTGATGCAGATCATCGGCGCCAAGGTGCGCATGCTTGACACGATGAAAAACAAGGTGTTCGGCCCGGCGGAGGTGGCGGAACGCTTCGGCGGTGGCCCGGAGAAGGTCGTGGAGGTGCTGGCCCTGGCCGGCGACAGTGCCGACAACGTGCCCGGGGTGCCGGGAATCGGCGAGAAGACGGCCCGCGAGCTGATCATCGAATTTGGCGATGTGGAGACGCTGCTGGCCTCTCTGGATCGGGTCAAAGGCGCCAAGCGCCGCGAAAACCTGGAGAGCTACGCCGATCAGGCGCGGCTGTCGCGGCGCCTGGTGACGTTGGAGCGGAATGTGCCCATCGACCTTTCTCCGGAGGAATTGGCAATGAAGCCGGCCGATCCGGAGACGCTGGCCGACTTTTTCCGCAGGCTGGAGTTTCATACCCTGCTGGCGGAATACAGCGTCCAGGCGCCGCGGCGGACCGCCGCCTACCGGGCCGTAGTCGAGGAAATGGACTTCGATCGGCTGACGGAAAGCATCCGCCAGGCACCGGCCGTCTGTATCGACACGGAAACCACCAGCCTCGATGCGGTGCGCGCCGATCTGGTCGGCATCTCTTTGGCAATCGAAGAGAACGCGGCGTATTACATCCCCATCGGCCATGCCTACGAAGGGGCGCCGCAACAGCTCGACCGGAAACTGGTGGTGGATAAACTCAAGCCACTACTCGAGGATGAGACGCTGGCCAAGGTCGGCCAGAACCTCAAATACGACGCCCTGGTGCTGCGGCGGGCGGGCATCCGCTTGCGCGGCATCGTCTTCGATACCATGCTCGCCTCCTATCTGACCGACGCCGGCTCCCGTTCCCATTCCCTGGACCGGCTGGCCCTCGATCTGCTCGGTCACAAGATGATCAGCTACGAGGAGGTCACCGGCGGCAAGAAAAAGGACTTTGCCGCGGTGCCTATCGACCGCGCCACCGAATACTCGAGTGAGGATGCCGACATCACCCTGAAACTGATGGGCACGCTGCGTCCCCGGCTGGCCGAAGCGGGACTGGAGAAGCTCTTTGCCGAGGTGGAGATGCCCCTTCTCGCGGTTCTGACCGATATGGAGTGGAGCGGCATCCGCATCGACAGCAAACTTCTGGGGGATTTGAGCCGTGATCTGGAGGCCCGCCTCGCCCTGTTGACGGAAGAGGTTTACGGCCTGGCCGGAGTGGAGTTCAACGTCGCCTCCCCGAAACAGCTGGGCGAGGTCCTTTTCGACAGGCTGAAACTGCCCCGCGGCAGGAAGACCAAGACCGGCTGGTCGACCGACGTGGAGGTGCTGACCCAACTGGCCGAGGAACACGAAATCTGCGCGCGCATCCTTGATCACCGCTCCCTGGCCAAGCTGAAATCGACCTACGCCGACGCGCTGCCCCAGCTGGTCAACCCGGAAACGGGACGCATTCATACCTCCTTCAACCAGAGCGTGACGGTGACGGGGCGCCTCTCCTCCAGCGATCCCAACCTGCAGAACATTCCGGTGCGCACCGCCGAAGGGCGCCGCATCCGCGAAGCCTTCATCCCCGGGGAAGGTTGTGTGCTCCTTTCCGCCGACTATTCCCAGGTGGAGCTGCGGATTCTGGCCCACATGGCCGAGGAGGAGGCGCTGCGGGAGAGCTTTCGCTGCGGCGAGGATATCCACCGCCGCACCGCCGGCGAGGTCTTCGGTGTCGCCTCTGAGGCGGTGACTCCGGAACAGCGCCGTCAGGCCAAGGCGATCAATTTCGGTATCATCTACGGCATGAGCGCCTTCGGCCTCAGCCGTCAGCTGGGAATCGGCCGCCGGGAGGCGCAGGAGTACATCGACCGCTACTTCGAGCGCTATCCGCGTATCCGCCATTTCATGGAGATCTGCATCGCCGAGGCGCGGGAGAAACGCTGTGTCACCACCCTTCTCGGAAGACGCTGCCCGGTTCCCGATATTGACAGCAAGAACGGAGCGGTGCGCGGCAACGCCGAACGCAACGCCATCAATTATCCGATCCAGGGGAGCGCGGCGGACATCATCAAACTGGCCATGATCCGCATCCACCGCTGTCTGGAAGAAGGGAAGTTCCGTTCCCGGATGGTGCTCCAGGTTCATGACGAGCTGCTGTTCGAAGTGCCGGAGGAAGAACTGTCCCGGATCAAGGAACTGGTGCGCCGGGAGATGGAAGGGGCGGTGAACCTCGCTGTGCCGCTGGCGGTGGATATGGGGAGCGGCGCCAACTGGAGCGCCGCCCATTAAAAAAAGCGGGCGGCCAAAAACCGGACGCCCGCTTTGCTTTATGGGGCTAGCCGTCGTTGAGCTTGGTTCCCTTGAGGTTGCCGTTGAGGGCGCGTGTGTAAAACTTGTCGATATACTCCTTGACCATGCGCCGCGCCGAGAACCTGGCGCCGGCGCTTTTGATGGTGTTTTTCATGATCCGCACCCAGGCGGTGGGGATGCCCCGGCTGGAGGCGTCGTAATAGCGGGGGATGATCTCCTTTTCGAGGAGATCATAGAGTTCCGCGGCGTCGGCGGCGTTCCGGTTGCCGCTGACATCCCTTTCCCCGAAGGACCAGCCGTTGCTGCCGTTATACCCCTCCAGCCACCAGCCGTCGGCGACGCTGCACTGGGGAACGCCGTTGAGGGCGGCCTTCATGCCGCTGGTGCCGCTGGCCTCCAGGGGCGGAATCGGGTTGTTGAGCCAGACGTCCACGCCATGGACCATATACTGGCCGAGCTGCTCGTCGTAATCTTCGACGAAAGCGATGCGGCCGGCCATCTCCGGATCGCGGGCGAAGTTGTAGATCCGCTGCAGGATGCTTTTGCCCGGATCGTCGGCGGGATGGGCCTTGCCGGCAAAGATGACTTGGATGGGGCGCCAGCGGTTGCCGACCAGTTTTTTCAGCCGTTCCAGATCCTGGAGGATCAGATCGGCCCGTTTGTAAGTGGCGAAGCGGCGGGCGAAACCGATGGTCAAAACAGTTGGATCGAGCAAGCCGCCGAAAGCGATGGGGCAGTACTGGGTGGAACACTCCTGAATCCAGCGCTGGCGGGTCTTTTCGCGGATGAAGTGGATCAACTTGAGTTTCATCCAGAAATGGGTGCGCCACAGCTCGTCGTCGGGGATATCCTCCACCAGTTCCCAGACCGAGGGGTCGTCCTGTTCGTTGAGCCAGTTGGGACCGAGATAGCGGTTGAAAAGCAGGGCCATCTTCGGTTCCACCCAGAAGGGGACATGAACGCCGTTGGTGACGTAGTCGATGGGGATTTCCTCTTCCGCCAGATCCGGCCACAGGCTTTTCCACATGCGGCGGGCCACCTCGCCATGTTTCTTGCTGACTCCGTTGCGGTATTCGCAGAGGCGCAGGGCGAAGGCGGTCATGTTGAAGCCGGCCTGGGGTTCCTCGGGATGGAGGCCGAGGTTGAAGAACTCTTCGCGGGTGATGCCGAAGGCCTTCCAGTAAGGAGCCAGATATTTCTCGATCAATTCATAGGAAAAGACATCGTGGCCGGCGGGAACCGGCGTGTGGGTGGTGAAGACCGAAGTCTGGCGGACCTTTTCCAGCGCCTCGTCATAGCCAAGGCCGTCCTCCATGCGCCGCAGAATCCGCTCCAGAAGGGCGAAGGCGGGATGCCCTTCGTTGAGGTGGGTGACGAAGTGGACGATGCCCAGGGTGTCGAGGAGCTTGGAGCCGCCGATGCCGAGGACGATCTCCTGGCGCAGGCGCTGTTCCCGGTCCCCGGCGTAAAGGTGGGAGGAGATGCCCCGGTTCCAGGGGTCGTTCTCCTCGATATCGGTGTCGAGAAGGTAAAGGGTGATGCGGCCGATGTCGATGCGCCAGGCGGTGAGGTAAAGGGGCGGATCCATCAGCGGCACCTGGACCACCACCTGGTTGCCCTTTTCATCCGTCACCCGGGAAATGGTGGCGGCGTCCCGGTCGAGGGGGGCCTCCATGCTTTCCTGCCAGCCGTCGGCGCGGATGCGCTGGCGGACGTATCCTTTCGGATACATGAAGCCGACGGCGACCAGGGGCAGGTGGAGATCGCTGCATTCCTTGAGAAAGTCCCCGGCCAGGAAACCGAGGCCTCCGGCATAGAGGGGCAGGGAATGGTGGAGGCCGTATTCGGCGGAGAAATAGGCCACTGCCTTGATGTTGGAATGGGAGCCGCCGTTCATGAAGAGGCATTTCCTCTCTTCCATGTAGCGGCGGAACTTGGACATCACCAGATCGTAATGGCGCAGATATTCTGGGTTGCCGGCGGCTTTTTCAAGGAGTTCGGCGGAAACCTCGCCGAGCATCTTGACCGGATTGTGGCGGTTTTCCTTCCACAGCTGGCGGTCGATGTTCTTGAACAGCATCCGCGCTTCCGTGTGCCAGCTCCACCACAGGTTGCCGGCGAGGGTTTCCAACCCTTTCAGGCGCTCGGGGAGCTTGGCGAATTTTTTCTGGAAATCGCTGTCGGTCATGATAGGGAGACTTTCTTGGCAAAAGGGCTATACTTTTCCCGATAAGGCTTGGTCGAGATAGTTAAATAACCAGCATATTACGGGCATCCGGGCTTGCGTCAAGAAAAATTTATATTTGGAAACAATAATTTATGGTCTTTTTGCGGAAAGCGAGCGTCCCCTGAAGGCGTGTCCGCGGGAAAAAGGACGGCCGTACCGGCCGCTCTGATATTGCTTCTACAAAGGAAAGGAGGTTCCGATGAAGATCGGTATGATCGGGCTGGGCCGGATGGGAAGGAACATGGCCCTGCGGCTGTTGCGGAAGGGGCACGAGGTGGTGGCCTTCAACCGCACCGCCGAAAAGACCCATGAAATCATGGAAGAAGGGGCCGAGGGGAGTTTTTCCCTGGGAGAACTGGCCGGCAAGCTTCCCGCGCCGCGGGTCGTCTGGCTGATGCTTCCCGCCGGAAAGGTGGTCGATGAGCAGATCGAGGCGCTCAAGGAGCACCTCCGGCCGGGGGATATCATCGTCGAGGGGGGGAATTCCCACTACCGGGACGACATCCGCCGTGCCCAGGCGCTGCAAGGGGCCGGTATCCGCTATGTGGACGCCGGGGTCAGCGGCGGCATCTGGGGGTTGGAGGTCGGCTACTGCACCATGGTCGGCGGCGCTGCCGCCGATGTCGCCTATCTGCAGCCGGTCCTTGCCGCTCTGGCGCCGGAGCGGGGTTATCTGCATTGTGGGCCGACAGGGGCCGGCCATTATGTCAAGATGATCCACAACGGCATCGAATACGGGATGATGGAGGCCTATGGCGAAGGCTTCGCTCTGCTGGAGGCCTCGCCCTACCGCGACTCTCTCGATTACGCGGCCGTTGCCGCCCTGTGGAACCGGGGCAGCGTGATCCGGTCGTGGCTGCTGGAGCTGCTGGAGAACGCCTTTGCCGAGGATGGCCGCCTGGAAAAGATCCGCGGACATGTGGAGGATTCCGGCGAGGGGCGGTGGACGGTGGACGAAGCGGTGGCCAACGGCGTCTCCGCCCCGGTCATCGCCCTGGCCCTGTTTCAGCGTTTCCAGTCCCGGGCTCCCGATAGCTTCGCCAACCGGGTGCTGGCGGCGCTGCGCCGGGAATTCGGCGGCCACGCCGTAAAAAAGGCCCGGTGAGGGAGGATGGCGATGACCCAAGATCTGGAAAGCAGCCCCGCCCCGAAAGACGGCGGCCGGTTTTGTTCCTGTGACGCCCGCAGCGTGGGGAAGCTCGATCCCTGCACGCTGGTCATTTTCGGCGCCTCGGGGGATCTGACCTTGCGCAAACTGGTTCCCGCCCTGTTCCGCATGTTCAGCGCCGGCAGCCTTCCCCATCCCTTCACCGTGGTCGGCTGTGCGCGCTCGCCGATGAACGATGCTGAGTTCCGCCGCCATCTGCGCCAAGGGCTGGAACGGGAAGCCGATTTCAATGGCGGGCTGTGGCCGGAGTTCGCCGCCCATCTTCATTATTTCGATGTCGACTATGACGCGGCATCCTTCGCCGGACTGGCCGACTACTTGAGGGATTTGGACGCGCTGCGGCAGACGGGGGGAAACCGCCTCTTTCACCTGGCGGTGCCGCCCAGTCTCTACGGCACTATCGGCAGCCTCCTCGGCGGCGCCGGCCTGAGCGGCACAGGAAAGGAAGGCAACGGCTGGGCGCGAATCGTCGTGGAAAAGCCCTTCGGGCGGGATCTGGGCAGCGCCGTCCGCCTCGATGAGACCCTTCGCAGGCACTTCCGCGAAGATCAGATATTCCGCATCGACCACTATCTGGCCAAGGAAACGGTGCAGAACGTGCTGATGCTGCGTTTCGCCAACGCCATCTTCGAGCCCCTGTGGAACCGCAATTTCATCGACCATGTAGGGATCCTGGCGGCGGAGAGTCTCGGCATCGGCAAGCGGGCCGGCTACTATGAGGAGTCGGGAGTGATCCGCGACATGTTTCAGAACCACATGCTGCAACTGCTGGCGCTGACCGCCATGGAGCCGCCCTCCCATTTCGAGGCGGAGCGGGTGCGCGACGAGAAGGTCAAGGTGCTGCGCTCCATCCGTCCCTTCAGTTTCAAGCCCGACGACAATCTGCTGCTGGGGCAATACGGCGAGGGAAAGATCGATGGAATGCCGGTGGCCGCCTACCGGCAGGAGGAGGGGGTGGCCGCCGGATCACTGACCCCGACCTTCGCCTTGATGCGGCTTTTCGTCGACAACTGGCGGTGGAAGGGGGTGCCTTTCTACCTGGTTTCCGGCAAACGCATGAAAAGCAAGGTGACCCGCATCGTGATTCAGTTCCGCGAAGTGCCCCATACCCTCTTCCACAATGTCCTCGACGCCAGGATCATCGCCAACCGCCTGGAGATGGGTATCTATCCGGAGGAAGACATCCGGCTCAGCTTCCAGGCCAAGGAACCCGGCCCCCGCCTGTGCCTGAAAACCCGCACCATGGATTTCCGCTACCGCGACCAGGTTGGCTTCGACCCCTATGCCAAGATGCTGCTGGATGCCATGGCTGGTGACCAGATGCTTTTCTGGCGCCAGGACGCGGTCGAGGCCTCCTGGGAACTGCTCACGCCGATTCTCCACGACTGCGAAGCGTGCCGCGGGCGCGCCACCCTGCTTCATCCCTACCCGGCGGGAAGCTGGGGACCGCAAGGAGCCGCCCCGTGGGTGGAACGGATTGTCGGCGCAGAGGAAGGAAAATGACGATTCTCATCGACTGCGTCCCCACGTTGGCAGAGAGCAGCCAGCGCTGCGCCGCCGAGGTGGTCCGCATCGCCTCTTCCTGCATCGCCCGCGGGGGGCGTTTCACCATGGCTCTCTGCGGAGGCTCCACGCCCCGGTGCCTCTATGGAATGCTGGCCGGGGAACCTTGTCGTTCGCGGATCGACTGGCAGCGGGTTTTCCTCTTCTGGGGGGACGAGCGCTGTGTCGCTTACGACCATCCCCAGAGTAATTTCCGTCTGGCCCGGGAGACCTTGCTGGACCAGGTTCCGATCCCGCCGGAAAATGTTTTTCCCATGGCGCAGGAAGCGGCACCCGCAGAGGCGGCGCGCCGCTATGAAAGGAATCTGCGCTTATTTTTCGGTTTCTCCGCGGCACAGAAAGGCTTCCCCGTTTTTGACCTCATCCTTCTGGGGATGGGCGAAGACGGCCATACCGCATCCCTTTTTCCCGGTTCCGCGGTGCTGCGGGAAACGGTGCGCTGGGTGGCGCCGGTTTCGCCGCCGGCCACGGCGGCGCCGGCCGTTCCCCGGCTTACCCTGACCCTGCCCGTCATCAACCAGGGGGCCACCCTTTTCTTTCTGGTTTCCGGCCAAGGCAAGGAAAAAGCCGTCGCTGCCATCCTTCAACGCAGCGCCGCGGCCTCCCGCTACCCGGCATTCCGCGTCGCTTCTTCCGGGGAGTGCCGCTGGTTTCTGAGCGAAGTCGATTGCCGGTTGTTTGCCAACATCCAACGAAAAGAGATGCCATGAAAAAGCGCAGCAAGAGAACGGCTCCCCATGAGCGGCGGATTCTGCAGATGTTTGAACAGGCCTCCCGACCGCTGACCCGCAAGGATATCGGCGTTGAACTGGATATCCCCAAGGCCCGCAAGGAGGAACTGGAAGATATCCTGGACGACCTCATCGCCCAGGGGAAACTGATCCGCATCGGGCGCGGCTACGGCCTGGTGAAAAAAATGCCGATGACCACCGGAACCTTGGAAGTGCAGCGCAGCGGCGTCGGCTTCGTCCTTCCCGAGGACAAGCGCCTCAAGGACATCTTCATCTCCCGCAGCCAGATGGGCGGCGCCTGGCATGGCGACCGGGTGCTGGTATCCATCCTTCCCCGGCGGCGGGGGAAGAACCCGGAAGGAAGGATCGTCCGCGTCGTCGAACGGGCGCGACCGGTCATCGCCGTGCGCGTGGTACGCCGGGTCGGCCAGGATACCCTTTTCTGCCAGCCAACCGATCCCCGCCTCCATTTCAATGTATTGCTGACCCCCGGTTCCGGAGAGAAGGTTCCCCGCGTGGACGATATCGTCCTGGCGCAGCCGGAAGAGGAACTCGAAAGTGGAACCTGGGCGGCGCGCCTCGACCGGATCCTCGGCCGCGAGGAGGATGCCTCCGTGCAGGAGGCTCTGGTCAAGGTCAACTGGTCGGTTCCCACCGCCTTCCCGGAAGGGGTTCTGGCCCAGGCCGCCGCGCTGCCGGACGCGCCCCGAGCCGAGGATTTCGGTGACCGGAAGGATCTCCGGGAACTTCCCTTCGTGACCATCGACGGCGCTTCGGCCCGCGATTTCGACGACGCCGTTCTGGTCCGCCCGGAGGGGAAAACATGGCGGCTGTGGGTGGCTATCGCCGACGTTTCCCATTACGTGCCGCGGCGTTCGGCGCTGGATGATGAGGCGCTGGAAAGGGGGAATTCCTACTATTTCCCCCAGTCGGTGGAGCCGATGTTCCCGGAGAAGCTTTCCAACGGTCTGTGCAGCCTGGTGCCGGGAGAACCCCGGCTGGCGATGGTGGCGGAAATGGTCTTTTCCGCCGCCGGCGATCCGCAGGAGGAGCGTTTCTACCCGGCGGTGATCCGCAGCCATGGCCGCCTCACCTATGAACAGGTGAAGCGCGTCCTCCTCGACAACGAAGCCGAGGAACAGGAGCGCCTGCGGGAGCACCTGGCGATGCTCCGCGACGCCGAAAAGCTGGCCCGCGCCCTTTTGGCCCGGCGGGTCAAAAGGGGGGCTCTTGATTTCGACCTCCCGGAACCGGAGATTCTCATCGACATCTGCGACCACCCCGAGGATATCCGGCCCCGCGCCCGCCATTTCGGCCACCAGATTATCGAGGAGTTCATGCTCGCCGCCAACGAAGCGGTGGCCCGCTATCTGGAAAGCCGCCAGGGGCGTCCTCTTTACCGCAACCATGCCGAACCCGACCCGGACAAGCTCGATGCTCTTTTCGACCTGCTCCGGAACACGCCTTTGGGCGGTTTTCTTCCCCAGCAGAGGGACGCCAAGGGAATCCAGAAGCTTTTCGCCGGCGCCCAGGGGACGGAGATCGACTTTCTGGTCAACCGGCTGGCCCTGCGCACCATGATGCAGGCCGAATACGCGCCGGAAAACAAGGGACATTTCGGCCTTGCCTCCGACTGCTACTGCCATTTCACCTCCCCCATCCGCCGTTACGCCGATCTGGTGACGCACCGCGCCCTGAAAGGGGTGCTGGGTTTGGAGGCCGGCGGCGGAGCCGGACCGAGAAAGCTCAAAGAGGTCGCCGTACAGGTCAACGGCATGGAGAGACGGGCGGTGGGAGCGGAGCGGGAAATCGTCAAGCGCCTCACCATCCTTTTTCTGAAGGACAAGGTGGGGCAGACTTTCAGCGGCATCGTTTCGTCGCTGGCCGACTTCGGTTTCTGGGTGGAACTCAAGGAAGTCATGGCGGAAGGGATGGTGCGTCTCTCCAGCCTCGGCGACGATTACTACCATTATCGGGAGAAACAGCAGGAACTCCTCGGCGAGCGCAGCGGGCGGCGCATCCGCATCGGCCAGGAGGTGACGGTGCGCCTCGAAGAGGTCAGCCTGTCCCGAATCGAGGTCAATCTGGCGCTGGCGGAGCAGACACCCGAAAGCCCGCTTAAAAGGGAGCGGTAACGGGTTAAAGCGGTTGCCGGCGGCCGGTTACCGGGCGCCGATTGCCGATTGCGGTTCTGCCTCCCCTTGGCCCCGGCGGAAAAAGCGGTCTTTGAAGCGGAGCCAGAAAGTCAGGGTGAGGGTGGCGACAATGGTGGCCATGACCCCCAGAACGGTGATTTTGTCCTCCCAGGGGAGGGAAATGATTGCCATGCTGAGGGCGCCCACGGTCATGAAGGTGAAAACTATCAGTGCCGAGGCGGCGCCGACGTCGCGCTCCACCTGCTCCAGCATCAGATTGTTGCTGGGTGGACGGTTCAAACCCAGAAAAAGGGTCAGTACCCACATGGGAAAAGCCAGGCTCCAGGGGCTTTGATGGGGTAAAAGCAGCAACAGGCAGCCTGCCGCGAAAATGCCGATGAAGGAGGTAGTCATCAGGGAGGCTGAAGAAAATCGCCGGGACAATCGGGTGAAAGAGAAGGCGCCGATCAGTGAGGCAATGGCGTTGAAGCCGAAAAAATAACCGAACTGTCGTTCATCCATGCCGAAACGGGTCATGTAGATCTCGGGAACCCCGGCGATAAAACCGAAAAGGGGGAAGGGAAGAATCGACAGGGCCAGCATCAGGCCGGCAAAGCGCCGGTTCCGGAACAGGCGCAAATAGACGGTCAGGGCTGTTGTGGCAGAAAGAACCTGAAAATTATGGAGCGGTTCCGCCATCCGGTAGACCCCCATCCAGGCCGCTGCGCCCATCGCCGCCTGCAGGACAAAAACCAGCCGCCAGCTGCAGTAGTGGATGATCCAACCGCCGATGACCGGCGCGCACATGGGCGCAAAGGCCATGATGATGGCAATGTAGGCCATGATTTGCTCCCTTTTCCGGGTATCGAAAAGGTCTTTGGAAATGGCCAGGCTGAGCACCGATGCCGAGGCCGCGCCCGAGGCCTGGACGATGCGCGCGGCGATCAGGGTGGACAGGTTGACGGCGAATGCGCACATCAAGCTGCCGATGATATAAATGACGATTCCCACCAAAAGCGGCGGACGCCGTCCGAAACGGTCCGAGACCGGCCCGTAAATCAGCATAAAGAGACAATAGGTCAGAAAGAAGCAGATCAGCGTCAGGTTGACCATCACCAGCGGCTGGTTCCATTCCGCTTGCAACTGGGGAATGGCCGGCAGGTACATATCGGTGGAAAGGGGCGGGAAAGCGGCCAGTAAGGCGATTAAAAAGGTAATACGGGTCATCGAAGAACCTCTGATCCGGGACGTTCTTGAAATTTTTACATTCTCTGTTGTTCTTCTTCCAGGGTGCGCTCAGCGGGGGGTGCTGCGGGGAGCAAATCCGCGGCGGGCGGTTACGGCTTCCGTTGAGGCGCCGGACAGTGGTGCGGAAATCCGCTTTGGGCAGGATAACTGAGAAGCGTGTCCCGGTTTAGGTCCGGCCTGTTTTCGCCTCCTCCGGCTCCGGTTGATCTATCGGCAAGCGAATGATGAAGCGGGTCCACGCCCCTTCCTTCGATTCGACGAGCATCTCGCCCTGGTGGCGCTGAACGACGATGTGGAAAGAAATGGAAAGCCCCAGGCCGGTCCCCTCTCCGCTTTTTTTGGTGGTGAAGAAGGGATCGAAAATCTTTTTGCGGATCTCCGGCGAAATGCCGACGCCGTTGTCTTCGACCTCGATGACGGCCCATTCACTTTCCCGGCGGGTGCGCAGCCGGATGATCGGCGCCTCCCGCTGTGCTTCGCGAAGGCTTTGGGCGCTGTTGCGCAGCAGATTGAGGAAGACCTGTTCCAGTTCGGAGGCGACACAGGGGATGTGCTCTTGCAGAGCGAAATCGGCGTCGATGCGGATGCTGTGGAAATCGCATTTCTTTTTCAGGTCGTAGTCGGTCCCGGCCAGTTCTATGGTTTTTTCCAGAAGCCGATTGACGTCATGCAGGCTGGGACTGCTTTCCGGCTTGCGGGCGAATTCGAGCATGTTGGCGACGATGGAAGCGGAACGCGCCACCGCATTCTGAATGGCTTCCAGGGAATGGAAGACATTGCGTTCCTCCAGGTAGCCCTGGAGCTCTGCAAAGGGCAGGTGATGTTTTGCCGCTGCCGCCAGATTGGCTTGAATGGGGTCACGGGTGCGGCGCAGGACATTCTGCACCGCCTGGGAGATGATGCCCAGGGGGTTGTTGATTTCATGGGCGACACCGGCGGCCAGTTCGCCAAGGGAGATGATTTTTTCGTTCTGGATCATGAAATCTTCCATCCGCTTTTTTTCGGTGATGTCCTGGAAGACCTTGATTTTGGAGAGGGTGCCGTCCTCGTTG
>JAAYDE010000051.1 GCA_012729375.1 Deltaproteobacteria bacterium
ATCGTGTCGCCGCGCACCCGGAAGTTGCCGCGGGAGAAGTCGACGTCGTTGCGGTTGTACTGCATCGCGATGAACTGGCGGATGAGCGCATCGCGGTCGTACCGCTCCCCCACCTGCAGCGCGACCATGGCCCGCAGGTACTCCTCCGGAGCTCCCAGGCCGTAGATGCACGAGACGGTGGAGACGACCACCACATCGCGCCGGCTCAGCAGCGAGTTCGTCGTGGAGTGGCGCAGCCGCTCGACCTCGGCGTTGATCGAGGAGTCCTTCTCGATGAAGGTGTCGGTCTGCGGCACGTAGGCCTCGGGCTGGTAGTAGTCGTAGTAGGAGACGAAATATTCGACGGCGTTGTCCGGGAACAGCCCCTTGAACTCGCCGTAGAGCTGGGCCGCCAGCGTCTTGTTGGGGGCCAAGACCAGGGCCGGGCGCTGCATCTCGGCCATGACGTTGGCCATGGTGAAGGTCTTGCCCGAGCCGGTGACGCCGAGCAGCACCTGGTGGGAGAGGCCGGCCCGCAGGTTGTCGACCAGTTCGCGGATCGCCTGGGGCTGGTCGCCGCGCGGCTGGAAATCGGTTTTGAGGAGGAATTGGGCCATGTTTACCTGTCAGTCAGCCATTGTGGTTGAAGCTTGGGTTTTCATGCTACCACTCACCCGATCAGCGCTCCAACAGTTTCCTGGCCAGGCTTTGGAGGACGGAGTTGGCCAGCGCCACCACCCTTTTGTTTTGGCCAAGGATCATCAGGTCGATTCGTTGCCCGCGAGGTGGCGCTCTCCTTGAGTGGTGGTTGGGGGAGCCGCATAGTAAAAATGTCCGTTCGGACAGAATTCCTCAGCTTTTACCCTTTCCTGTCAAAATATATCCGATCAGACAAAAAACTTGACAGGAGCAAGGATGTTTGGATTATATGTCTGTACGGAAAATTTTTGTTCAGGGCCGTATTCCAACAAGGGAAAATTCATGGCGGGTAGGAGCAGATCATCGGGACCATCCCCGGATTACGGCAAGGTGACCAGCGCCGCGGAACTGGGTCGCCTGGTGCGCCGCAAACGCAAGGAAACCGGAGCATTGCAGGATTCGGCGGCGGCCATGTGCGGGGTCGGCACCAAGTTCCTTTCGCAATTGGAAAACGGCAAGGAGACCGCCGAACTGGGCAAGGTGCTGCAGGTGCTGAAAGCCCTGGGGCTGGAACTGTACCTCTTCCCCCGTTCCGCCGACCCTCTGAAGGAGCGCTAGATGCAGTCCCTCACCGTTTTCCTGAACGAGCGGCGGGTCGGGCTTTTGTGGCAGGAAGGAAACGGCCTGGCCTTCCGTTATGATGCCGACTACCTGGAATCATCCTCTCCCTTGCCGTTGTCTCGGCACCTGCCGTTCCCCTTTGGGGAACTGGGAAAAACCTTTTCCGACCGGGAAACCCGGGCTTTTTTCGAAAACCTGCTGCCCGAGGGGGAGGTCCGCGCCCAGTTGGCCCGGGCCCTGGGGATCTCCCGCGGCAACACCTTCGCGCTTCTTTCGGCCATCGGCGGCGACTGCGCCGGCGCCGTTTCGGTCATGCCCCAGGACCAGTCGCCCCTGGCGGATGGCGGCAGGCGCCCCATCTCGGACGAAGAACTGGCCGAGCGTCTGGACCACCTCCCGGACCACCCCTTTCTGGCCGATGAGGAGGGGGTGCGTCTGTCCCTGGCCGGAGCCCAGAACAAGTTGCCCGTCTGTTTTGACGGCCGCGGCTTCTCCCTCCCAATAGGGCGGGTTCCCTCGACCCACATCCTCAAGATACCGATTCCCAACCTCGCGGACACGGTTGTCAACGAAGCCTTCTGCATGACCTTGGCGCGGCGTCTTGGCCTCCAGGCGCCGGCGGCGGAGGTGGTGGCCTTGGCCGGCCGCCGCTATTTCCTGGTGGAGCGCTATGATCGCTATTCCGACGCCGCCGGCATTCAAAGGCGGCTGCATCAGGAGGACTTCTGCCAGGCCTTGGGAATTCCGCCGGACCAGAAATACGAAAACGAGGGCGGCCCCGGTCTGAAGGCCTGTTTCGCCCTGGTGCGGGAATGGAGTTCCGAACCGTTGCCGGATGCCGCGGCCCTGCTGGACTGGACCCTGTTCAATTTTCTCATCGGCAACGCCGATGCCCACGGCAAAAACATCGCTTTTCTGTACCGCCCCGAGGGGGTGCGGCTGGCCCCGTTCTACGATCTGATCTCCACCGCCGTCTATGAACGGGTCAACAACAAGTTTGCCATGCGCTTCGGCGGGGAAAAAGATCCCCGCTATCTGCTGCCGATTCACCTGGAGCGGTTCGCCGGAGAGATCGGGGTAGGCCTTCGGTTCGCGAAAAGAAGATTGCAGACCCTGGCCGCGGAGATCTCCCGCCAGGCCGTTGCGCTGGCTGATGAGTACCGCCGCGACCTGTCCAATCCCGTGATCATCCGCCGTTTGTTGGATGTCATCGACCAGCGCACCGGCAAAGTACGGCTGCTGTTATGAGAAATCGGTGACCGGGCATTCCCCTTTTGATCAGCGCTCCAACAGTTTCCTGGCCAGGCTGTGAAGATC
>JAAYDE010000052.1 GCA_012729375.1 Deltaproteobacteria bacterium
TTTTTGGCGATCAGCGGGCGGGCGATGGAGGTGCCGAGGAAGTAACGCCCTTCGTAGATGGCGTTGGCGCGGAACATGGGGAAGACATAGTCGCGGACGAACTCTTCGCGCAGATCCTCGATATAGCACTTGCTCGCTCCGGTCTTTTGGGCCTTGGCCGGGATATGGTCAAGTTCTTCGCCCTGGCCGACGTCGGCGGCGAAGGCGATCACTTCACAGCCGTATTCTTCGATAAGCCATTTGAGGATGATGGAGGTATCGAGACCGCCGGAATAAGCGAGTACCACTTTTTTGACCATTTTTTTATCGGCCATGATGTTTTCTCCTAGGGGATGAATGATGGAACATGGATATCAATTGACCTTGACGACCAGGGTGCCGGCCAGTTTGTCATGCAGCCCCTGTTTGCGGCGGGTGAAAGCGACCATCAGGTAGCCGACACAGAAAAGGGCGGCGGATAAGAATTTCCCCACAGTCTCCCGCAGCAGAGCCCTTCCATAGCCGACTTCGCCGCCGCCGTCGCGGACGACCTGAATGCGCAGCGCCATCTTGCCCGGTGTCTGGCCGCAGTACCCGGTGAAAAAAACGTAATAGGCGATGCCGATAACAAAGGTGAAGAGCATAGCCCAGGTGTGTACCAAGTTGGCATGGAAGCCGGCAGCCAGAATCGTTTCCAGGCGCTGGAGAACCGCGGTAAAAAGGAGAGCCATTCCCACCTGCAAAAGACCGACGGCAACGGAGTCGACCAGCGCGGCCGCGGCGCGTATCCAGAAACCGGCGAAAGGCCGGGAGGGTGGCGGCTCCTGTTGCGAAGCGGCCGGCGGGGACTCGGTGGGAGCCGTCGGCGGCCGTGGGGCAGTTTTCTCGATGTCTTCCCCGGTTGCGGGAACGGGCCACTTTTTGTCCATGTCGAGGGGGAAGCGTTGCCGGCACAAGGGACAGGTCACCCGTATCGCGCCGGCGGGGAGCCGCTCTTCGTTGACTTCCTCGGTATGGCCGCAGTGGGGACAGGTGATCCGCATTCCCCGATCCCTTTACCCGGACGCCAGCAGGGTGACCAGTATCCCCTTCTGGACGTGGAGGCGGTTTTCGGCCTCGTCGAAGACCACCGAGTGGGGACCCTCCAAGACCTCGGCGGAGATCTCCTCGCCCCGGTGGGCGGGCAGACAGTGGAGAACCAGGCACTCGGCGTCGGCAACCTGCAGGGTTTCCTGATTGATCTGGAAGCCGGCGAAATCCTTTTGCCGTTTCTGCTGTTCCTCCTCCTGCCCCATGCTGGCCCAGACATCGGTGTTGAGAACGTGCGCTCCGCGGGCCGCCGCCAGGGGATCGTTGGTGAGCAGAACGCGGGCGCCGCGGGTACGGGCTTTTTCCAGAATGGCGGCGTCCGGCTCGTAGCCCCTGGGAGTGGCAAGGCGCAGTTCGAAACCGAAGGCGGCGGCGGCGTTGAGCCAGCTGTTGGCCATGTTGTTGCCGTCGCCAATCCAGCAATAGGTCAGGTCACGGATCGATTTTTTATGTTCCAGGACGGTGAACAGGTCGGCCATCACCTGGCAGGGATGAAGCAGATCGGATAGGCCGTTGATGACGGGAACGCTCGCCCAACGGGCCATTTCGGTGATGTTGTCGTGGGCGAAGGTGCGAATCATGATGCCGTCCACATAGCGCGACAGCACCCTCGCCGTATCCTCGATCGGTTCGCCGCGCCCCAGCTGGGTGCTCCGGGTGTCGAGAAAGAGAGGATAACCTCCCAACTGCACCATGCCGACTTCGAAGGAGACGCGGGTGCGAGTAGAACTTTTTTCGAAGATCATGCCCAAGGTTTTGCCGCCGAGATAGGGGCGGGTCTCGCCCCGTTTCTGTTTTTCCTTGAGTTCGGCGGTAAGAGCGAAGATCCTCTCCAGGTCCTCTGTTTGCCAATCAGCGATGGAAATGAAATCTCTTTTCACTGCAAAGACTCCTCTGCCCCGGTCGCCGGTGACCGGAACGGTGACATGCCCAGGTGGGCGAAGGGCTATTTTCCTTCTTCGGCGAAGATGCCGTCGAGAACGGCGATCATTTCGTCGATTTCGGCCTCGTTGACGACCAGCGGCGGCACGAAGCGCAACACCTTGTCCACCGTGCAATTGATCAGCACCCCTTTGTCCATGGCCTTGCGGACAAAGCCGGCGCCGGGCACGGCGAGTTCCATCCCCAGGATCAGGCCGCGGCCGCGGATGTCGACGATGAAGGGATAGCGTTTCTGCAACTCGTGGAGACGCTCAACCAGATATCGGCCCATGCGCAGGCAGTTGTCCAGAATCCCCTCTTCCAGCAGGGTACGCAAGGCGGCGACGGCAGCGGCGGCGATCAGCGGGTTGCCGCCGAAGGTCGAACCGTGGCTGCCGGGGCCGAAGGTGGATGCTAACTCCTCCTTGGCCAGCATGGCACCGATGGGAGGTCCTCCCGCCAAAGCCTTGGCCAGGGTCATGATATCCGGTTCGATCCCCTCATGCTCGTAGGCGAAGAGTTTGCCGGTGCGCCCGCAGCCCGACTGGACTTCATCGAGGATGAGGAGGAGGTTGTGCCGGTCGCAGATCTCGCGCACCTTTTTGAAGTATCCCGGCGGCGGGACGTTGACCCCGCCTTCTCCCTGCAGGGGCTCCAGCAGCACGGCGCAGGTAGTGGCCGTAACGGCTTTTTCCAGGGCGTCGCTGGCACCGTAGGGAACGTAGCGGAAGCCCTGCAGCAAGGGGTCGTAGCCGGTTTTGACCTTGTCCTGGCCGGTGGCGCTGATGGTGCCGATGGTGCGCCCGTGGAAGGAACAGAGGGCGGAAATGACCTCGAATCGGTTCTCGCCGAATTTGTTCCGGCTGTATTTGCGGGCCAGCTTGAGGGCCGCTTCGTTGGCCTCCGCCCCCGAGTTGCAGAAAAAGACCCGGTCGGCGAAGGAGTTGGCGCACAGCAGCTGGGCCAGTTCGATCTGCTTGGGGATGTAATAGAGATTGGAGCAGTGGAGCATCATCCCGGCCTGCTCGCGGATGGCACGAACCACGTTGGGGTGGCAGTGGCCGAGGCTGTTGACGGCGACGCCGGCGACGAAGTCGAGATAGGATTTGCCCTCGGCGTCCCACAGGCGGCAGCCTTCGCCGCGCACCGGCACCAAAGGAAACCGGCCGTAATTGTTGAACAGAACCTGATCCGCCGAGGTGATCCACTGTTGCGAAATGGTCATGATGTTTTTTCCCCTTGGATGATTTCGGTACCGATGCCGTGGTCGGTGAAGATTTCCAGCAGGCAGGCGTGTTCCACCCGGCCGTCGATGATATGGACCTTGCGCACTCCCCCACGCAGCGCCTTGAGGCAGCAATTGAGTTTCGGAATCATGCCGCCGGTGATGGTGCCGTCGGCGATGCGCGCCGGAATCTTCTCGGCGTCGATGTTGGAAATCAGCTTGCCGTCCTTGTCCTTGACCCCTTCCACGTCGGTGAGCAGGATCAGTTTTTCCGCCTTGAGGGCCGCCGCCACCTCGCCGGCCACCAGGTCGGCGTTGATATTGAAGGTTTCCCCATGGATGCCGCACCCCACCGGGGCGATGACGGGAATGAAGTTGCCGCGGTCGAGGAGGGTGACGATCTCCGGATTGATCTTTTCCACTTCGCCGGCCAGGCCGACATCGATAATCTCGGAGGCCAGGGTCTCGGGATTGACCGCCCGCATCTCCATCTTGCGCCCCAGGATCAGGTTGCCGTCCTTGCCCGACAGGCCGATGGCCCGTCCGCCGCAGCGGTTGATGCCGGCGACGATCTCCTTGTTGAGCTTGCCGCCGAGGACCATTTCCACCACGTCCATGGTTTCCTGGTCGGTGACGCGGATGCCCTGGACGAATTTTGCCTCCTTGCCCAGGGATTTGAGCATCTGGCCGATCTGCGGCCCGCCGCCGTGGACGAT
The DNA here is from genome assembly GCA_012729375.1 of Deltaproteobacteria bacterium. Lineage (GTDB taxonomy): Bacteria > Desulfobacterota > Desulfuromonadia > Desulfuromonadales > JAAYDE01 > JAAYDE01. The sequence continues at coordinate 3,931 of JAAYDE010000052.1, forward strand.
CACCGGATTGATGCCGATGTATTTGAGCATCACCACATCCTTGGCGAAGCTCTCCTTGAGGGTTTCGTCGACCATGGCGTGTCCGCCGTATTTGATGACGATGGTGCGGCCGTTAAAGGTCTTGATGTAGGGCAGGGCCTCCATCAGCACCCGTGCTTTTTCAATCAGTTGTTTCATCCTGAGGCTTCTTTTTAAAGGATGTAACGGGCCATGTCGTCATCCCTGGATATGCCTTCCAGTTTGGCGCGGACGTAGGATGCGTCGATGGCGATCTTTTTTTCAGTGAGATCGGGAGCGTCGAAGGAGATCTCTTCCAGCAGTTTTTCGAGAACGGTGTGCAGGCGCCGGGCGCCGATGTTCTCCATGCGGCTGTTGACCAGGGCCGCGGTGCGGGCGATCTCGCGGATAGAGTCCTCCTGGAACTGGATGTCGATGCCTTCCGTCTCCAGCAGGGCGCTGTACTGGCGCAGCAGGGCGTTGCGGGGTTCCTGGAGGATGCGGATGAAATCTTCTTCGCTCAGCTTCACCAGTTCGACGCGGATGGGGAAGCGCCCCTGCAATTCGGGGATCAGGTCCGAGGGCTTGGCGACGTGGAAGGCGCCGGCGGCGATGAACAGGATGTGGTCGGTTTTCACCGGCCCGTACTTGGTGTTGACGGTGGATCCCTCGACGATGGGCAGGATGTCGCGCTGCACGCCCTCGCGGGAGACCTCCGGGCCGTGTCCCCCTTCCCGGCTGGCGATCTTGTCAATCTCGTCGATGAAGATGATGCCGCTCTGTTCGGTGCGTTCCTTGGCCAGGGTGGTCACCTTGTCCATGTCGACGAGTTTTTCGGCTTCCGCCTCGATCAGCATTTCGCGAGCCTCGGCGACCTTCATGCGCCGGGTTTTGGTCTTTTTGGGGAACAGGCTGCCGAACATCTCCTTCATGTTGATGCCCATCTCCTCGTTTCCCTGGGGGGTGAAGATCTCCATGACCGGCAGTTTAGAAACCTGGGTCTCCACCTCGACGACCCGTTCGTCGAGGGCTCCTTGGCGCAGCAGACGCCGCAGCTTGTCGCGGGTGTGTTCGCGGCTTTCGGCTTTTTCCTCTTCCTCGGCCTTCGGCTTGCCGGGCAACAGCAGATCGAGAAGGCGCTCCTCCGCCTGGTCCTCGGCCTTGATGCGGACGTTGACTGCCTCCTCGTCCTTGACCATGTGGATGGCCAGTTCGAGGAGATCCCGGATCATGCTTTCCACATCCCGGCCCACATAGCCGACCTCGGTGAATTTGCTCGCCTCCACCTTGATGAATGGAGCCTGGGCCAGCTTGGCCAGACGCCGGGCGATCTCGGTCTTGCCGACGCCGGTGGGGCCGATCATGATGATGTTTTTGGGAGCGATCTCGTCGCGCAGTTCCTCGGGTACCTGTTGGCGCCGCCAGCGGTTGCGCAGGGCGATGGCAACGGCCCGTTTGGCGCCGTTCTGGCCGATGATGTAGCGGTCGAGTTCGGAAACGATCTCTCGCGGAGTGAAATTGGTCACGGCAGGGTCTCTATGGTCAGGTTGCGGTTGGTGTAGATACAGATGTCGGCGGCAATGTTGAGTGACTTCTCGGCGATGTCGCGGGCGTCGAGGGCGGAATCGGCCAGCAAGGCCCGCGCCGCGGCCAGGGCGTAGGGGCCGCCGGAGCCGATGGCGGCGACGCCGTCGTCGGGCTCGATGATGTCGCCGGCGCCGGACAGAACCAGGGTGGTCTCCCGGTCGGCGACGATCAACAGCGCTTCGAGGCGGCGCAGGATGCGGTCGGTGCGCCAGTCCTTGGCCAGGGCGACTGCGGCGCGCAGCAGATTGCCCTGAAATTCCTGGAGCTTGGTTTCGAATTTGTCGAACAGGGTGAAGGCGTCGGCGGTGCTGCCGGCAAAGCCGGCGACGATGCGGTTGTCAGCGAGACGGCGGATCTTACGGGCGGTGTGTTTCATCACCGTATTGCCGAGGGTTACCTGACCGTCGCCGGCGATGGCGGTCGCACCGTTTTTACGGACACAGAGGATGGTCGTTCCTTGGAACATGGTCTCCCTTTCCCGTGGAAACATCGGCCGGAAAGCGGCGCCGTGCTGGCACTCCGAAGGGTGGAAGCCAGTCGGCGACGATCCGGTGAAAATAAAAAAACTACTCCAAAAAATCCAATTTTCCAAGGATTTTTTGGAGTATTCGCGACGACGCGCGGGAACCTGAAACAGGAAAAATCAGGCGTTTTTGACCGTGGCTGTCAGAAAGGCATCTACTTCGCTGAGGGCGACATCGAGATGCTCGGGACGGTTGCCGCCGGCCTGGGCGAAGTCGGGGCGTCCTCCGCCTTTGCCGCCGACCTTGGCGGCGAGTTCCCTGACGATGTTGCCGGCGTGGATTTTTCCGGCCAGATCCTTGGTCACGCTGACCAGCAAATTGGCTTTGCCGTCCGATTCGCAGCCGAGGACCACCACGCCGGAGCCGATCTTGTCCCGCAGCCGGTCGGCGAGTTCCCGCAGCGCCTTGGTTTCGACGCCTTTGAGGCGGGCGGCGAGGAGCTTGATGCCGGCTACGGTGCGGATCTGGCCGAGGAGTTCGCCGGCCTGATCGGCAGCGAGTTTTTCCTGGAGTTTTTCGATCTGACGCTCCAGTTCCTTCTGGCGGTCAAGGAGTTTGTGGAGGCGGGTGGTGAGTTGCTGGCGGTCGCTCTTGAGCATCGCCGCCGCGGCGTCGAGGAGTTCCTCCTGCTGCTGCATGATCTCCACCGCTTTCGGACCGGTCACCGCTTCAATACGCCGTACCCCGGCGGCGATGCCGGTTTCCTGGACGATCTTGAAAAAGCCGATGTTGCCCGAAGCGTCGGTGTGGGTGCCGCCGCACAGTTCCATGCTGAAATCGGCCATCTTCACCACCCGCACCTCATCGCCGTATTTTTCTCCGAAAAGAGCGGTGGCGCCGGCCTCGATGGCTTTATCCGCCTCCATCTCCGCGACCTCGACGGGATAGTTGGCGCGGATGCGCGCGTTGACCTCCCGCTCCACGGCGATAATCTCTTCGTGGCTCAGCGGCGAAAAATGGGTGAAGTCGAAACGCAGCCGCTCCGGCGTAACCAGGGAGCCGGCCTGTTTGACATGCTCGCCGAGGATGCGCACCAGCGCCGCCTGCAGAAGGTGGGTGGCGGTATGGTTGAGGGCCGTCCTGCAGCGGGCTTCTTCATCCACCGCCAGATTGACGGTGTCCCCTTTTTTGAGGATCCCCGATTCGATCCTGGCCTGATGGACGGTCAGCAAGGGGTCCGGTTTGCGCGTGTCGGTCACCCGGATAAAAGCGGATGGCGAGGTCATTGTCCCCCGGTCCCCCATCTGTCCCCCCGATTCACCGTAAAAAGGGGTGCAGGAGGTGATGATCTCCACGGCGTCTCCGGAGCGGGCCGCCGCCACCGGCAAGCCGTCTTTCAGCAGGGCGACAATCCGGGCGCTGTCGCAGGTCCTCCGGTAGCCGCTGAAGCAGGAGCGGACCCCCTGCTGAAGGAGCTGCTTGTAGATCGCCTCGATGGCTTCCTCTCCGGATCCCTTCCAGTGTTCGCGGGCTTTGGCCCGCTGCATTTCCATGCAGCGGTTGAATCCTTGTTCGTCGAGGGTGAGGCCTTCGGCGGCAATGATATCCTCGGTCAGATCGAGGGGGAAGCCGAAGGTGTCGTAAAGGCGGAAGGCAACCTCGCCGTTGAGGACGTCCCCTTTTTTGAGCTTGGCGATCTCTTCGGCAAGAAGCGCCAGACCGTGGTCGAGGGTCTGCAGAAAGCGCTCCTCCTCGTTGATCACCACCTTGGCCACGTAGGCGCGGCGCTCGGCCAGCTCGGCATAGGCCTCCTTCATGATCTCCGTCACTCTGCCGATAACCCGGTGCAGAACCGGCTCCTTGAAGCCGAGCATGCGGGCGTGGCGCATGGCGCGGCGCATGATGCGCCGCAGCACGTAGCCGCGTCCCTCGTTGCTGGGCAGAACCCCGTCGCTGACCAGGAATGCGGTGGCGCGACTGTGGTCGGCCATGACCCGCATCGACACGTCGTCCCGGGGGTCGGCGCCGTAGCTTTTGCCGGAAAGCTTTTCGATCTCGACGATGATGCCTCGCAGCAGGTCGCCGTCATAGTTGCTTTTGGCCCCCTGGACCACGGCGGAAATTCGCTCCAGGCCCATGCCGGTGTCGATGGACGGCTTGGGCAGCGGCGTCATGGCGCCGGTTGCGTCGCGGTTGAACTGCATGAAAACCAGGTTCCAGAGCTCCAGGTAACGGTCGCAGTCGCATTGGCCGATGCCGCAGGCGTCCCCGCAGGACATCGTTTGCCCCTGGTCGATGAGAATCTCCGAGCAGGGACCGCAGGGGCCCGTGTCTCCCATTGACCAGAAGTTATCCTTTTCACCCATGCGGACAATGCGCTCCCGAGGGACACCGATCATCTTTGCCCACAGGTCATAGGCTTCATCGTCGTCGCGGAAGACGGTAACCCACAACTTCTCCTGGGGCAGACCGAGTTCCCCGGTGAGGAAATCCCAGGCAAAACGGATGGCATCGCTCTTGAAATAGTCACCGAAGGAGAAGTTGCCAAGCATCTCGAAAAAGGTGTGGTGGCGGGCAGTGTGGCCGACGTTCTCGAGGTCGTTGTGCTTGCCGCCGGCGCGGACGCACTTCTGGGCGGTGGCGGCGCGGACGTAGTCCCGCTTTTCGTTGCCGAGAAAGACATCCTTGAACTGGTTCATCCCGGCGTTGGTGAACAGCAGGGTGGGGTCGTTATGGGGGATCAGTTGCGAGGATTTGACCAGGGTGTGGCCGCGCTCCTCGAAAAATTTAAGAAAGCGCTGACGGATCTCGTTACCGGTCATCATACTTCTTGCTGGCTACCTTTCTCTCGGATGAGTTGCATTATGGCATCGATAGGGAAACCGCGGCGAAAAAAATAATTTACTATGCGGCTCAGCTGTCGTGAATCGGCATTTTCAAAATCGAAGCCGCTGAAGCGGCGGCAAAAAACCTTTTCCAGAAGATCCGCCAGGGGGATTTCTTCGGTGACGGTCTCCGTGGCGAAAGCGGCCGTTTCTCCGTCGATGCCGCGCCTTTGCAGTTCGGCGGCAAGACGATGACCGACGGCCCGGCCCTCGGCCATGAGACTGCGGGCCCGCGCTACGGCATAGCGGCGGTCATCCACGTAACCGTATTCCCGGCAGCGGCGCAAAGCTTCATCCACTTCGGCCGGGGCGAATCCCCGCCGGCGCAGTTTGGCGGCCAGTTCCGCTTCGCTGTGGTCGCGGCCTGTCAGCAGCCGCAGCGCCTGTTGGAAGGGATCGGTATTAGAGGGCGTTTTGGTCCGGAGTGTCGACGTCTTCCTCGTCACCTTTCTTTTCGAAGTTGTCCCAGGACAGGTCTGAAGTCGAGGAAATCCCCGACAGCCGCAGCTTGAAGTCGTCCGGGTTGCTGGCCTGGCGCAGGGCTTCATCCATGGTGATGAGGTTCTGTTTTAGCAGATTCATAAGGGACTGGTCAAATGTCTGCATACCATAAGAAACATGCCCCTGCTGGATGGCGTCACGCAATTCCTTGGTTTTTTCCTTGTTGTCGATCAGATCCCGGGTGCGGGCGGTGGAGATCATGACCTCGACGGCCGGCACCCGGCCCTTGCCGTCGGCGCGGGGAACCAGACGCTGGGAGATAATGGCCTTGATGACGCTGGAGATCTGCAGACGAATCTGGCGCTGATGGTGGGGAGGAAAAACGGATATGATACGGTTGACGGTTTCGGTGGCGTCGACGGTGTGCAGGGTGGAAAGGACCAGATGCCCGGTTTCGGCTGCGGTCAGGGCGGTTTCGATGGTTTCCAGGTCGCGCATCTCGCCCAGCAGAATGATGTCCGGGTCCTGGCGCAGGGCGCTTTTCAACGCACTGTTGAAGCTCGATGTGTCGCAGCCGATCTCGCGCTGGTTGATAATGCTTTTTTTGTCCCGGTGAAGAAACTCAATGGGATCCTCGATGGTGACGATGTGGGCCGTCCGGGCGCTGTTGATATGATCGATCAATGCCGCCAGGGTGGTCGATTTCCCCGAGCCGGTGGCCCCCGTTACCAGAATCATGCCGCGGTTCTCTTCGGCGATTTTTTTGAGGACGACAGGCAGGCGCAATTCATCCAGGGTCTTGACCCCAAAGGGAATTGCCCGCAAGACCAGGGAAACGGAGCCCCGTTGGGAAAAGGCGTTGACACGGAAGCGGCCGAGACCTGGCACGCCGTAAGCGAGGTCGAGTTCATGGTTTTTTTCGAAATGCTCCCGCTGGCTTTCGTTCATGATCTCCATGGCGATTTTGTGGGTCGCGTCAGGGGAAAGGCGGGGCATTTTGCCCAGGGTCTTCAGCGTTCCGTCGATCCGGTAGACGGGAGGAATGCCGGCCTTGATGTGGATGTCGGAGGCATCGGCCTGCAGGCCGGTGGAAAGGATGTCGTACAGGTTCATGTCGTCGGTTCCTCTTCCGAATGAGGCAGATTGGGTCGTTCAATGGCGAACTTCTCACGGATCTTCTGTTCGATTTCCCCGGCGGTTTCCGGGTGCTGGCGGAGAAATTCCTTGGCATTTTCCCGCCCCTGGCCGATCCGTTCCGGCCCATAGGAAAACCAGGCGCCGCTTTTTTCGATGATGTTGGCGGAAACCCCAAGATCGACGATGTCTCCTTCCCGGGAGATTCCCTCGCCGTACATGATGTCGAACTCGGCCTCCCGGAAGGGCGGGGCCACCTTGTTTTTGACCACCTTGACCCGGGTTCGGTTGCCGATCTGATCCTGCCCCTGCTTGAGAGCGGCGATTCTGCGAATATCGAGGCGGAGTGAGGCATAGAACTTGAGCGCGTTGCCGCCGGTGGTGGTTTCCGGATTGCCGAACATGACGCCGATCTTCATGCGGATCTGGTTGATGAAGATGACACAGCAATTGGACTTGCTGATGGTGGCGGTCAGTTTGCGCAGGGCCTGGGACATCAACCGGGCCTGCAGCCCCATGTGGGCGTCCCCCATCTCTCCCTCGATTTCGGCGCGCGGCACCAGCGCGGCCACCGAGTCGACCACGAGCACGTCGATGGCGCCGCTGCGCACCAGCATGTCGGTGATTTCCAGGGCCTGCTCACCGGTGTCGGGCTGGGAAATCAACAGGTCGTCGGTTTTGACCCCCAGCCGGCGGGCGTAATGAACGTCGAGGGCGTGCTCGGCATCGACGAAGGCGGCGATGCCGCCGGTTTTCTGGGCTTCGGCGACGATGTGGAGGGCCAGCGTGGTCTTTCCGGAGGATTCCGGTCCGTAGATCTCGATGATGCGGCCGCGGGGGATGCCGCCGACCCCGAGAGCGATGTCGAGGCTGAGGCTGCCGGAGGGAATGGTTTGGATGTCGGGCAGAATGGCATCCTCGCCAAGACGCATGATGCTCCCTTTGCCGAACTGTTTTTCGATCTGGCTGATGGCCAGTCCGATGGCCTGCTCGCGATGGTTGTCCGCCATGCTGTGTTTTCTCCCCTCGTTTTTTGACTGGCTGTCGAATGCCCTCGCTTTGACCGGCAAGGGGTCCTTTGGCTGTGCTGCTCGTTTTTTCGTTTTTTGCTTACCGGAAGGGCACTATACTATATTTCCCCTTTCCCTGTCAGTGCCACGGAAAGAATCGGCAGATGGACGGCGCCCTGGGGCTGGAGACGGCTTTCAAAAAGAACCAGTTTTTCCGCTCTGGTTTTTTCGCAAGAAATATGCCGATATTTTTCCAGCAGGCCGCCGGACAGATCAAGGGGTTTTTTGCTTCGTCCCAAGGTGAGGTGGGGTGTGTAGGGGCGCGGGTCCCGGTCGATTCCTGCTGCCGCCAGAGAATCCTCGGTGGCGGCATGGAGTCGGCGGAAGGCGGCAAGGTTTCCCATGCCCAACCAGAAGACGGTGGCCCGCCGCGGCGAGGGGAAAACTCCCAGCCCGGTGATGGAGGTGTCAAAAGCCGTCAGCCGCGGCGCCAAGAGAGGCATTAATGCCATGATCCGGGCGCATTTTTCCTGCGGGATGGCGCCAAAAAATTTGAGGGTCAGGTGCATGGTTTGCGGCGCCACCCAGTGAACTTCCGGCAGTCGCTGGGCCAGTTCCCGCTGGACGAGCTGCGCCGCCGCGACGATTTTTTCGTCGACAGGGACAGCCAGGAAAGCGCGCACTGTTTTCATCTTGTTCCCTTTGCAAAGGGAACAAGATGAAAACAGTGCGCGCTTTCCTGGCTGTCCCTGTCGACGAAAAAATCGTCGCGGCGGCGCAGCTCGTCCAGCGGGAACTGGCCCAGCGACTGCCGGAAGTTCACTGGGTGGCGCCGCAAACCATGCACCTGACCCTCAAATTTTTTGGCGCCATCCCGCAGGAAAAATGCGCCCGGATCATGGCATTAATGCCTCTCTTGGCGCCGCGGCTGACGGCTTTTGACACCTCCATCACCGGGCTGGGAGTTTTCCCCTCGCCGCGGCGGGCCACCGTCTTCTGGTTGGGCATGGGAAACCTTGCCGCCTTCCGCCGACTCCATGCCGCCACCGAGGATTCTCTGGCGGCAGCAGGAATCGACCGGGACCCGCGCCCCTACACACCCCACCTCACCTTGGGACGAAGCAAAAAACCCCTTGATCTGTCCGGCGGCCTGCTGGAAAAATATCGGCATATTTCTTGCGAAAAAACCAGAGCGGAAAAACTGGTTCTTTTTGAAAGCCGTCTCCAGCCCCAGGGCGCCGTCCATCTGCCGATTCTTTCCGTGGCACTGACAGGGAAAGGGGAAATATAGTATAGTGCCCTTCCGGTAAGCAAAAAACGAAAAAACGAGCAGCACAGCCAAAGGACCCCTTGCCGGTCAAAGCGAGGGCATTCGACAGCCAGTCAAAAAACGAGGGGAGAAAACACAGCATGGCGGACAACCATCGCGAGCAGGCCATCGGACTGGCCATCAGCCAGATCGAAAAACAGTTCGGCAAAGGGAGCATCATGCGTCTTGGCGAGGATGCCATTCTGCCCGACATCCAAACCATTCCCTCCGGCAGCCTCAGCCTCGACATCGCTCTCGGGGTCGGCGGCATCCCCCGCGGCCGCATCATCGAGATCTACGGACCGGAATCCTCCGGAAAGACCACGCTGGCCCTCCACATCGTCGCCGAAGCCCAGAAAACCGGCGGCATCGCCGCCTTCGTCGATGCCGAGCACGCCCTCGACGTTCATTACGCCCGCCGGCTGGGGGTCAAAACCGACGACCTGTTGATTTCCCAGCCCGACACCGGTGAGCAGGCCCTGGAAATCACCGACATGCTGGTGCGCAGCGGCGCCATCGACGTGCTCGTGGTCGACTCGGTGGCCGCGCTGGTGCCGCGCGCCGAAATCGAGGGAGAGATGGGGGACGCCCACATGGGGCTGCAGGCCCGGTTGATGTCCCAGGCCCTGCGCAAACTGACCGCCACCATCAGCAAGTCCAATTGCTGTGTCATCTTCATCAACCAGATCCGCATGAAGATCGGCGTCATGTTCGGCAATCCGGAAACCACCACCGGCGGCAACGCGCTCAAGTTCTATGCCTCACTCCGCCTCGATATTCGCAGAATCGCCGCTCTCAAGCAGGGGCAGGATCAGATCGGCAACCGAACCCGGGTCAAGGTGGTCAAAAACAAGGTGGCCCCGCCCTTCCGGGAGGCCGAGTTCGACATCATGTACGGCGAGGGAATCTCCCGGGAAGGAGACATCGTCGATCTTGGGGTTTCCGCCAACATCATCGAAAAAAGCGGCGCCTGGTTTTCCTATGGGCCGGAACGGATCGGCCAGGGGCGGGAAAATGCCAAGGAATTTCTCCGCCAGCACCCGGAAACCGCCGGGGAAATCGAACAGAAGATCCGTGAGAAGTTCGCCATTGAACGACCCAATCTGCCTCATTCGGAAGAGGAACCGACGACATGAACCTGTACGACATCCTTTCCACCGGCCTGCAGGCCGATGCCTCCGACATCCACATCAAGGCCGGCATTCCTCCCGTCTACCGGATCGACGGAACGCTGAAGACCCTGGGCAAAATGCCCCGCCTTTCCCCTGACGCGACCCACAAAATCGCCATGGAGATCATGAACGAAAGCCAGCGGGAGCATTTCGAAAAAAACCATGAACTCGACCTCGCTTACGGCGTGCCAGGTCTCGGCCGCTTCCGTGTCAACGCCTTTTCCCAACGGGGCTCCGTTTCCCTGGTCTTGCGGGCAATTCCCTTTGGGGTCAAGACCCTGGATGAATTGCGCCTGCCTGTCGTCCTCAAAAAAATCGCCGAAGAGAACCGCGGCATGATTCTGGTAACGGGGGCCACCGGCTCGGGGAAATCGACCACCCTGGCGGCATTGATCGATCATATCAACAGCGCCCGGACGGCCCACATCGTCACCATCGAGGATCCCATTGAGTTTCTTCACCGGGACAAAAAAAGCATTATCAACCAGCGCGAGATCGGCTGCGACACATCGAGCTTCAACAGTGCGTTGAAAAGCGCCCTGCGCCAGGACCCGGACATCATTCTGCTGGGCGAGATGCGCGACCTGGAAACCATCGAAACCGCCCTGACCGCAGCCGAAACCGGGCATCTGGTCCTTTCCACCCTGCACACCGTCGACGCCACCGAAACCGTCAACCGTATCATATCCGTTTTTCCTCCCCACCATCAGCGCCAGATTCGTCTGCAGATCTCCAGCGTCATCAAGGCCATTATCTCCCAGCGTCTGGTTCCCCGCGCCGACGGCAAGGGCCGGGTGCCGGCCGTCGAGGTCATGATCTCCACCGCCCGCACCCGGGATCTGATCGACAACAAGGAAAAAACCAAGGAATTGCGTGACGCCATCCAGCAGGGGCATGTTTCTTATGGTATGCAGACATTTGACCAGTCCCTTATGAATCTGCTAAAACAGAACCTCATCACCATGGATGAAGCCCTGCGCCAGGCCAGCAACCCGGACGACTTCAAGCTGCGGCTGTCGGGGATTTCCTCGACTTCAGACCTGTCCTGGGACAACTTCGAAAAGAAAGGTGACGAGGAAGACGTCGACACTCCGGACCAAAACGCCCTCTAATACCGATCCCTTCCAACAGGCGCTGCGGCTGCTGACAGGCCGCGACCACAGCGAAGCGGAACTGGCCGCCAAACTGCGCCGGCGGGGATTCGCCCCGGCCGAAGTGGATGAAGCTTTGCGCCGCTGCCGGGAATACGGTTACGTGGATGACCGCCGCTATGCCGTAGCGCGGGCCCGCAGTCTCATGGCCGAGGGCCGGGCCGTCGGTCATCGTCTTGCCGCCGAACTGCAAAGGCGCGGCATCGACGGAGAAACGGCCGCTTTCGCCACGGAGACCGTCACCGAAGAAATCCCCCTGGCGGATCTTCTGGAAAAGGTTTTTTGCCGCCGCTTCAGCGGCTTCGATTTTGAAAATGCCGATTCACGACAGCTGAGCCGCATAGTAAATTATTTTTTTCGCCGCGGTTTCCCTATCGATGCCATAATGCAACTCATCCGAGAGAAAGGTAGCCAGCAAGAAGTATGATGACCGGTAACGAGATCCGTCAGCGCTTTCTTAAATTTTTCGAGGAGCGCGGCCACACCCTGGTCAAATCCTCGCAACTGATCCCCCATAACGACCCCACCCTGCTGTTCACCAACGCCGGGATGAACCAGTTCAAGGATGTCTTTCTCGGCAACGAAAAGCGGGACTACGTCCGCGCCGCCACCGCCCAGAAGTGCGTCCGCGCCGGCGGCAAGCACAACGACCTCGAGAACGTCGGCCACACTGCCCGCCACCACACCTTTTTCGAGATGCTTGGCAACTTCTCCTTCGGTGACTATTTCAAGAGCGATGCCATCCGTTTTGCCTGGGATTTCCTCACCGGGGAACTCGGTCTGCCCCAGGAGAAGTTGTGGGTTACCGTCTTCCGCGACGACGATGAAGCCTATGACCTGTGGGCAAAGATGATCGGTGTCCCTCGGGAGCGCATTGTCCGCATGGGTGAAAAGGATAACTTCTGGTCAATGGGAGACACGGGCCCCTGCGGTCCCTGCTCGGAGATTCTCATCGACCAGGGGCAAACGATGTCCTGCGGGGACGCCTGCGGCATCGGCCAATGCGACTGCGACCGTTACCTGGAGCTCTGGAACCTGGTTTTCATGCAGTTCAACCGCGACGCAACCGGCGCCATGACGCCGCTGCCCAAGCCGTCCATCGACACCGGCATGGGCCTGGAGCGAATTTCCGCCGTGGTCCAGGGGGCCAAAAGCAACTATGACGGCGACCTGCTGCGAGGCATCATCGTCGAGATCGAAAAGCTTTCCGGCAAAAGCTACGGCGCCGACCCCCGGGACGACGTGTCGATGCGGGTCATGGCCGACCACAGTCGCGCCACCGCATTCCTGGTCAGCGACGGGGTTCTGCCCAGCAACGAGGGACGCGGCTACGTGCTGCGGCGCATCATGCGCCGCGCCATGCGCCACGCCCGCATGCTCGGCTTCAAGGAGCCGGTTCTGCACCGGGTTATCGGCAGAGTGACGGAGATCATGAAGGAGGCCTATGCCGAGCTGGCCGAGCGCCGCGCCTACGTGGCCAAGGTGGTGATCAACGAGGAGGAGCGCTTTCTGCAGACCCTCGACCACGGTCTGGCGCTTCTTGCCGAAGAGATCGCCAAGCTCAAAAAAGGGGACGTCCTCAACGGCGAGGTTGCCTTCCGCCTTTACGACACCTTCGGCTTCCCCCTCGATCTGACCGAGGATATCATTGCCGCCGAAGGCCTCACCCTCGACGAACAAGGATTCAACCGCTGCATGGAAATGCAGCGGGCCAAAGCCCGCGAACACTGGAAGGGATCCGGAGAGGAAGCCATCGAGGCGATCTACAAGCAGCTCCTTCAGCAGGGGGTCCGCTCCTGCTTCAGCGGCTACCGGAGGACCTGCGACAGCGCCCGGATTGTCGCCCTGCTGAAAGACGGCTTGCCGGTGGCGGCGGCCCGCTCCGGAGACGCCGTGGAGATCATCACCTCCTGCACCCCTTTTTACGGTGAATCGGGGGGACAGATGGGGGACCGGGGGACAATGACCTCGCCATCCGCTTTTATCCGGGTGACCGACACGCGCAAACCGGACCCCTTGCTGACCGTCCATCAGGCCAGGATCGAATCGGGGATCCTCAAAAAAGGGGACACCGTCAATCTGGCGGTGGATGAAGAAGCCCGCTGCAGGACGGCCCTCAACCATACCGCCACCCACCTTCTGCAGGCGGCGCTGGTGCGCATCCTCGGCGAGCATGTCAAACAGGCCGGCTCCCTGGTTACGCCGGAGCGGCTGCGTTTCGACTTCACCCATTTTTCGCCGCTGAGCCACGAAGAGATTATCGCCGTGGAGCGGGAGGTCAACGCGCGCATCCGCGCCAACTATCCCGTCGAGGTCGCGGAGATGGAGGCGGATAAAGCCATCGAGGCCGGCGCCACCGCTCTTTTCGGAGAAAAATACGGCGATGAGGTGCGGGTGGTGAAGATGGCCGATTTCAGCATGGAACTGTGCGGCGGCACCCACACCGACGCTTCGGGCAACATCGGCTTTTTCAAGATCGTCCAGGAAACCGGCATCGCCGCCGGGGTACGGCGTATTGAAGCGGTGACCGGTCCGAAAGCGGTGGAGATCATGCAGCAGCAGGAGGAACTCCTCGACGCCGCGGCGGCGATGCTCAAGAGCGACCGCCAGCAACTCACCACCCGCCTCCACAAACTCCTTGACCGCCAGAAGGAACTGGAGCGTCAGATCGAAAAACTCCAGGAAAAACTCGCTGCCGATCAGGCCGGCGAACTCCTCGGCCAGATCCGCACCGTAGCCGGCATCAAGCTCCTCGCCGCCCGCCTCAAAGGCGTCGAAACCAAGGCGCTGCGGGAACTCGCCGACCGGCTGCGGGACAAGATCGGCTCCGGCGTGGTGGTCCTCGGCTGCGAATCGGACGGCAAAGCCAATTTGCTGGTCAGCGTGACCAAGGATCTGGCCGGAAAAATCCACGCCGGCAACATCGTCAGGGAACTCGCCGCCAAGGTCGGCGGCAAAGGCGGAGGACGCCCCGACTTCGCCCAGGCCGGCGGCAACCGTCCCGAGCATCTCGATGTCGCCCTCAGCGAAGTAGATGCCTTTCTGACAGCCACGGTCAAAAACGCCTGATTTTTCCTGTTTCAGGTTCCCGCGCGTCGTCGCGAATACTCCAAAAAATCCTTGGAAAATTGGATTTTTTGGAGTAGTTTTTTTATTTTCACCGGATCGTCGCCGACTGGCTTCCACCCTTCGGAGTGCCAGCACGGCGCCGCTTTCCGGCCGATGTTTCCACGGGAAAGGGAGACCATGTTCCAAGGAACGACCATCCTCTGTGTCCGTAAAAACGGTGCGACCGCCATCGCCGGCGACGGTCAGGTAACCCTCGGCAATACGGTGATGAAACACACCGCCCGTAAGATCCGCCGTCTCGCTGACAACCGCATCGTCGCCGGCTTTGCCGGCAGCACCGCCGACGCCTTCACCCTGTTCGACAAATTCGAAACCAAGCTCCAGGAATTTCAGGGCAATCTGCTGCGCGCCGCAGTCGCCCTGGCCAAGGACTGGCGCACCGACCGCATCCTGCGCCGCCTCGAAGCGCTGTTGATCGTCGCCGACCGGGAGACCACCCTGGTTCTGTCCGGCGCCGGCGACATCATCGAGCCCGACGACGGCGTCGCCGCCATCGGCTCCGGCGGCCCCTACGCCCTGGCCGCGGCGCGGGCCTTGCTGGCCGATTCCGCCCTCGACGCCCGCGACATCGCCGAGAAGTCACTCAACATTGCCGCCGACATCTGTATCTACACCAACCGCAACCTGACCATAGAGACCCTGCCGTGACCAATTTCACTCCGCGAGAGATCGTTTCCGAACTCGACCGCTACATCATCGGCCAGAACGGCGCCAAACGGGCCGTTGCCATCGCCCTGCGCAACCGCTGGCGGCGCCAACAGGTACCCGAGGAACTGCGCGACGAGATCGCTCCCAAAAACATCATCATGATCGGCCCCACCGGCGTCGGCAAGACCGAGATCGCCCGGCGTCTGGCCAAGCTGGCCCAGGCTCCATTCATCAAGGTGGAGGCGAGCAAATTCACCGAGGTCGGCTATGTGGGCCGGGATGTGGAAAGCATGATCCGGGATCTCCTCGAACTGGCCATCCACATGGTCAAGGACGAGGAGGCAGTCAACGTCCGCATCAAGGCCGAGGACCAGGCGGAGGAGCGCCTTCTCGATCTGCTGTTGCCCGGCAAGCCGAAGGCCGAGGAAGAGGAAAAAGCCGAAAGCCGCGAACACACCCGCGACAAGCTGCGGCGTCTGCTGCGCCAAGGAGCCCTCGACGAACGGGTCGTCGAGGTGGAGACCCAGGTTTCTAAACTGCCGGTCATGGAGATCTTCACCCCCCAGGGAAACGAGGAGATGGGCATCAACATGAAGGAGATGTTCGGCAGCCTGTTCCCCAAAAAGACCAAAACCCGGCGCATGAAGGTCGCCGAGGCTCGCGAAATGCTGATCGAGGCGGAAGCCGAAAAACTCGTCGACATGGACAAGGTGACCACCCTGGCCAAGGAACGCACCGAACAGAGCGGCATCATCTTCATCGACGAGATTGACAAGATCGCCAGCCGGGAAGGGGGACACGGCCCGGAGGTCTCCCGCGAGGGCGTGCAGCGCGACATCCTGCCCATCGTCGAGGGATCCACCGTCAACACCAAGTACGGGCCGGTGAAAACCGACCACATCCTGTTCATCGCCGCCGGCGCCTTCCACGTCGCCAAGCCCTCGGACCTGATCCCCGAATTGCAGGGGCGCTTCCCCATCCGCGTCGAACTGGTGAAGCTGAGCGAAGAAGATTTCATCCGCATCCTCCAGGAACCCCGCAACGCCCTGCTGCGCCAGTACAGCGCCCTGCTGGAGACGGAAGGCATCGACATCCAGTTCCAGGAGGACTCTATCCGCGAGATCGCCCGCACCGCGGCCCTGGTCAACAGCCGCATGGAGAACATCGGCGCCCGGCGCCTGCACACCGTTCTCGAAAAACTGCTGGAAGAGATCTCCTTCGACGCTCCCGATCTCACTGAAAAAAAGATCGCCATCGACGCATCCTACGTCCGCGCCAAACTGGAAGGCATATCCAGGGATGACGACATGGCCCGTTACATCCTTTAAAAAGAAGCCTCAGGATGAAACAACTGATTGAAAAAGCACGGGTGCTGATGGAGGCCCTGCCCTACATCAAGACCTTTAACGGCCGCACCATCGTCATCAAATACGGCGGACACGCCATGGTCGACGAAACCCTCAAGGAGAGCTTCGCCAAGGATGTGGTGATGCTCAAATACATCGGCATCAATCCGGTGATCGTCCACGGCGGCGGGCCGCAGATCGGCCAGATGCTCAAATCCCTGGGCAAGGAGGCAAAATTCGTCCAGGGCATCCGCGTCACCGACCAGGAAACCATGGACGTGGTGGAAATGGTCCTCGGCGGCAAGCTCAACAAGGAGATCGTCGCCGGCATCAACCGCTGCGGCGGACGGGCCATCGGCCTGTCGGGCAAGGACGGCAACCTGATCCTGGGGCGCAAGATGGAGATGCGGGCGGTCAATCCCGAGACCCTGGCCTCCGAGATTATCGATGTCGGCCTGGCCGGCGAAGTGGAAAAGATCAATCCGGAGATCGTCACCCTCCTCGACCGCGGCAACTTCATTCCCGTCATCGCCCCGGTGGGGTGCGGCATCCATGGGGAAACCTTCAATATCAACGCCGACCTGGTGGCCGGCGAGGTGGCGGCGGCCCTCAAGGCGGAAAAACTGATCCTGCTCACCGACGTGGAAGGGGTCAAGGACAAGGACGGCAAGCTGATTTCCAACATCGACGCCGAGAAGATTCCGGCGCGCATCGCCGACGGCACCATCACCGGCGGCATGATTCCGAAACTCAATTGCTGCCTCAAGGCGCTGCGTGGGGGAGTGCGCAAGGTCCATATCATCGACGGCCGGGTGGAACACGCCTGCCTGCTGGAAATCTTCACCGACCACGGCATCGGTACCGAAATCATCCAAGGGGAAAAAACATCATGACCATTTCGCAACAGTGGATCACCTCGGCGGATCAGGTTCTGTTCAACAATTACGGCCGGTTTCCTTTGGTGCCGGTGCGCGGCGAAGGCTGCCGCCTGTGGGACGCCGAGGGCAAATCCTATCTCGACTTCGTCGCCGGCGTCGCCGTCAACAGCCTCGGCCACTGCCACCCCAACGTGGTTCGTGCCATCCGCGAGCAGGCCGGGATGATGCTCCACTGCTCCAATCTCTATTACATCCCCAAGCAGATCGAACTGGCCCAGCTGCTGTGCGCCAACTCCTTCGCCGACCGGGTCTTTTTCTGCAACTCGGGGGCGGAGGCCAACGAAGCGGCCCTCAAGCTGGCCCGCAAATACAGCCGGAACAAATTCGGCGAGAACCGATTCGAGGTCATTTCCGCCCTCTGTTCCTTCCACGGGCGCACCATCGGCACCATCAGCGCCACCGGCCAGGACAAGGTCAAAACCGGCTACGACCCCTTGCTGCAGGGCTTCCGCTACGTTCCCTACGGTGCCAGCGACGCCCTGGAAAAAGCCGTTACGGCCACTACCTGCGCCGTGCTGCTGGAGCCCCTGCAGGGAGAAGGCGGGGTCAACGTCCCGCCGCCGGGATACTTCAAAAAGGTGCGCGAGATCTGCGACCGGCACAACCTCCTCCTCATCCTCGATGAAGTCCAGTCGGGCTGCGGGCGCACCGGCAAACTCTTCGCCTACGAGCATGAGGGGATCGAACCGGATATCATGACCCTGGCCAAGGCTTTGGCGGGAGGACCTCCCATCGGTGCCATGCTGGCCAAGGAGGAGTTAGCATCCACCTTCGGCCCCGGCAGCCACGGTTCGACCTTCGGCGGCAACCCGCTGATCGCCGCCGCTGCCGTCGCCGCCTTGCGTACCCTGCTGGAAGAGGGGATTCTGGACAACTGCCTGCGCATGGGCCGATATCTGGTTGAGCGTCTCCACGAGTTGCAGAAACGCTATCCCTTCATCGTCGACATCCGCGGCCGCGGCCTGATCCTGGGGATGGAACTCGCCGTGCCCGGCGCCGGCTTTGTCCGCAAGGCCATGGACAAAGGGGTGCTGATCAATTGCACGGTGGACAAGGTGTTGCGCTTCGTGCCGCCGCTGGTCGTCAACGAGGCCGAAATCGACGAAATGATCGCCGTTCTCGACGGCATCTTCGCCGAAGAAGGAAAATAGCCCTTCGCCCACCTGGGCATGTCACCGTTCCGGTCACCGGCGACCGGGGCAGAGGAGTCTTTGCAGTGAAAAGAGATTTCATTTCCATCGCTGATTGGCAAACAGAGGACCTGGAGAGGATCTTCGCTCTTACCGCCGAACTCAAGGAAAAACAGAAACGGGGCGAGACCCGCCCCTATCTCGGCGGCAAAACCTTGGGCATGATCTTCGAAAAAAGTTCTACTCGCACCCGCGTCTCCTTCGAAGTCGGCATGGTGCAGTTGGGAGGTTATCCTCTCTTTCTCGACACCCGGAGCACCCAGCTGGGGCGCGGCGAACCGATCGAGGATACGGCGAGGGTGCTGTCGCGCTATGTGGACGGCATCATGATTCGCACCTTCGCCCACGACAACATCACCGAAATGGCCCGTTGGGCGAGCGTTCCCGTCATCAACGGCCTATCCGATCTGCTTCATCCCTGCCAGGTGATGGCCGACCTGTTCACCGTCCTGGAACATAAAAAATCGATCCGTGACCTGACCTATTGCTGGATTGGCGACGGCAACAACATGGCCAACAGCTGGCTCAACGCCGCCGCCGCCTTCGGTTTCGAACTGCGCCTTGCCACTCCCAGGGGCTACGAGCCGGACGCCGCCATTCTGGAAAAAGCCCGTACCCGCGGCGCCCGCGTTCTGCTCACCAACGATCCCCTGGCGGCGGCCCGCGGAGCGCACGTTCTCAACACCGATGTCTGGGCCAGCATGGGGCAGGAGGAGGAACAGCAGAAACGGCAAAAGGATTTCGCCGGCTTCCAGATCAATCAGGAAACCCTGCAGGTTGCCGACGCCGAGTGCCTGGTTCTCCACTGTCTGCCCGCCCACCGGGGCGAGGAGATCTCCGCCGAGGTCTTGGAGGGTCCCCACTCGGTGGTCTTCGACGAGGCCGAAAACCGCCTCCACGTCCAGAAGGGGATACTGGTCACCCTGCTGGCGTCCGGGTAAAGGGATCGGGGAATGCGGATCACCTGTCCCCACTGCGGCCATACCGAGGAAGTCAACGAAGAGCGGCTCCCCGCCGGCGCGATACGGGTGACCTGTCCCTTGTGCCGGCAACGCTTCCCCCTCGACATGGACAAAAAGTGGCCCGTTCCCGCAACCGGGGAAGACATCGAGAAAACTGCCCCACGGCCGCCGACGGCTCCCACCGAGTCCCCGCCGGCCGCTTCGCAACAGGAGCCGCCACCCTCCCGGCCTTTCGCCGGTTTCTGGATACGCGCCGCGGCCGCGCTGGTCGACTCCGTTGCCGTCGGTCTTTTGCAGGTGGGAATGGCTCTCCTTTTTACCGCGGTTCTCCAGCGCCTGGAAACGATTCTGGCTGCCGGCTTCCATGCCAACTTGGTACACACCTGGGCTATGCTCTTCACCTTTGTTATCGGCATCGCCTATTACGTTTTTTTCACCGGGTACTGCGGCCAGACACCGGGCAAGATGGCGCTGCGCATTCAGGTCGTCCGCGACGGCGGCGGCGAAGTCGGCTATGGAAGGGCTCTGCTGCGGGAGACTGTGGGGAAATTCTTATCCGCCGCCCTTTTCTGTGTCGGCTACCTGATGGTCGCTTTCACCCGCCGCAAACAGGGGCTGCATGACAAACTGGCCGGCACCCTGGTCGTCAAGGTCAATTGATATCCATGTTCCATCATTCATCCCCTAGGAGAAAACATCATGGCCGATAAAAAAATGGTCAAAAAAGTGGTACTCGCTTATTCCGGCGGTCTCGATACCTCCATCATCCTCAAATGGCTTATCGAAGAATACGGCTGTGAAGTGATCGCCTTCGCCGCCGACGTCGGCCAGGGCGAAGAACTTGACCATATCCCGGCCAAGGCCCAAAAGACCGGAGCGAGCAAGTGCTATATCGAGGATCTGCGCGAAGAGTTCGTCCGCGACTATGTCTTCCCCATGTTCCGCGCCAACGCCATCTACGAAGGGCGTTACTTCCTCGGCACCTCCATCGCCCGCCCGCTGATCGCCAAAAA